>JAGTQV010000017.1:12922-21905 GCA_018397035.1 Candidatus Bathyarchaeota archaeon
CCAGCACTCACAGATGAGACCTCAGATGATACCGATTGCACATTGCAGAGGAGTGGAACTGTATGCTGGCAGCGAATGCCCTCTAACGTTCACTAACAGCCCTTACTACGCCCACAGACACCTGGCCTCCGTCGACCTCTACCCCGAGAGAGGAGTCGAGGAGGCTTACAGCCCAGTTCAAGGAATAGTACTGGAAACCAGGAGACTGAAGCTGACCGGTGACTGCGTCACATTGATCGAGACTGAGAAGGTTGGGGTCTGCGCGAAGATTCTCCATGTGGAGCCTGAAGTTGAGGCTGGGGACAGTGTATACCCTGGAGATACTTTAGGCAGATTCATATGGAGCCCATTCTTCGACCCTTGGACCGACCCCCATATGCATGTAGAAGTCCGCCCTTCGAATGACCGTTTAAGGGCTAGGGGGGGCTACGAGCTTGATCCAGAACCGTTAATGTCAAGGATGAGGTTTGAGTGTCCGTCAGCGAGGTCATTCATGGTCGAGGAAGTACTGGATAGGTACAGCCTACTTAGGCCTACTTCACCTATCCCAGCATTCACATCTCCTCTTGCCTCCACCCTCAACGGGACCCCACTCGTTCTGGAGGGGGGCTTACCACATTATGGACACGGAGCATTCTGGACCTGCGGCCCAGAGCATGAGACCATACCTAGGAAGATCATGAATGAATCTTTCGAAGTCGACTTTGTTCAAGGTAGGTATCTTCACTTCACATGTCCCAGATGGAATCTCGCAGTCAAGGGACATGAGTACAGAGGCATCGGACTGTACCTTAATCACCCCTACATGAAACTGATCTCGAGAAACGTTGGAGAAAATATCCTCAAGGTTGATGATGAAGTCTTGATAGACGAAATCTCTTTACCAATAGTAGGGGACTCTTGAGCCGCCACCAGTCTGCTTAAAGACATAAATAGCGATGGAGCTTAGGTGAGCGGTCTGAGAGTTTACATCACAGGACATGTAGCCTTAGTTTTGAGCGGGTTGACCTCGTTTGATAACTGTGGTCGGTGCAGGAAAGATCGGTAGCGCTTGCGCGTTAAGAATCGTCAGCATGCACATCGCTGAAGTCACTTTGATCGATATTCAGGGAGGACTTGCTCAGGGTGAGGCTCTTGACATGATACAGGCCTCTCCCTTGATGGGGTTTGACGGAGAGATCAGGGGCAGCGCAGATTTCTCGGAGATGGCTGGATCAGAGCTGGTCATAGTCACTGCAGGCTACCCTCGAAAACCGGATACTTCGCGACGTGACCTGGCGCAGGGGAACGCGAAGATAGTCTCTTCAGTCGTTCAGGAGATAGTACGGTATGCACCCAAATCCAAGATATTGATGGTCACTAACCCTGTAGATGCAATGACCTACATAGCATATAGGAAGTCGGGGTTCAACCGTAACAGAGTCTTAGGCATGAGTGGACTACTCGACGCCAGCAGGTACAGAGCTTACCTTGCACACGAACTGAAGATCTCAAGATCAGACATTCAAGGATTAGTCATAGGAGAGCACGGCGACCTGATGATACCTCTCATCGAGTACACCTCAGTATCAGGGGTGCCGATGAAGAGGCTGATGAGCACAGACAAGATCCAAGAGATAGTTGAGAGAACAAGGACCGGCGGCATGGATGTTATCAAGAAAAAGGGGGCTACCGTACATGCACCCGCATCTGCAGTCGCAGTCATGGCCGATGCCATAATAAACGATAGAAGAAGAGTCATGGCTGCTTCTGTGATTCCTGATGGTGAGTATGGCATAAGAGACGTCTCCATAGGGCTCCCCATAGTACTAGGGGGAGACGGGGTCGAGAGAATAGTTGAGCTCGACCTTGACGCTGAAGAGAGAAGACTTCTTTCAGAAGCAGCCTCCTCAGTCAAGGCTGTGATAGCCCAGATAGACACCGCATAGACTGGGCTTATGCCAGTCTCCCGCTTGATTCCATGCCTCAGACCTGACTTGGCGGAGGAGGCAGGAAACCCTCATCTTCCAGAAGCCTCAGTGACCGCTGATACCTGGATATCCTGCGTTCAGCACTGTCCCTCAAGGACTCATAGTTCAGCCTCACCCTCGCCATCCCTGAATCGACAGCAGCCTTCCCGATCGCGGCCGCGACTCTTGGATACAGATTCGGATCCATCATGGTGGGAATTATGTAATCTTCCCTGAGCCCCTGCTCCTCAGCGAGCCTAGAGATCTCCTGTGCCGCCGCAATCATCATCCCTGTATTGATGCCTCTCGCTCTGACATCTAACAAGCCCCGAAATATAGCTGGAAAACCTAAGGAGTTGTTGATCTGGTTGGGGAAGTCTGATCTGCCTGTTGCGACTATCGCAGCCCCTGCCCTCTTCGCGTCCTGAGGCAGTATCTCCGGCATAGGGTTCGCCAAGGCGAAGACGATCGCCCTATCAGCCATTCTGGAGACCATCTCCTCCGTTATCACTCCCGGACCAGGCCTCGACAATGCGACGACCACGTCAGCTCCGCTCAGCGCATCCTGGATTCCGCCCCTTACTCCCTGCCGGTTCGTCACTTTAGCCATCTCTGCCTTGTACTTGTCAAGGTTCCCTCTCCCTTCGTAGATTATCCCCTTGCTGTCGACCATGATGAGACTCTGAGCTCTCACCCCAGCCTCGATCATGAGTCTGGCTGAACCGATCGCTGCGGAGCCTGCCCCAACCACGGCGACGCGTATCTGGTCAAGCTTCTTCCCCACGAGCTTGAGAGCGTTAAGCAGACCTGCAAGGACTACTATGGAGGTCCCTTGGTAGTCATCGTAGAAGACAGGGATCTCCAGTTTCCTGATAAGATCCTCAAACACTCGGAAGGACTTCGGCGCATCTATATCTTCTAGGTTTATCCCTCCGAACGATGGCGAGATCCACTCTACAGCCTGAACTATCTCATCCGGATCTCGGGTTGAAAGGCATATAGGGTAGGCATCAACATCACCCAGGTACTTGAAGAGGAGAGCTTTGCCCTCCATCACCGGCAGCCCTGCCTTGCCTATGTTGCCCAGCCCCAGCACCCTTGAGCCATCAGTCACGATAGCGACGGAGTTGCCTGCGTTCGTGTACTCGAATATCTGTTCTGGATTCCGATCGATCTCTCTGCAAGGTTCAGCGACGCCAGGAGTATACCATACAGCGAAGTCCTCAAAGGATCTTATGGGAACCTTCAGAGTCACGCCCATCTTTCCTCTGTAGAACCTGTGCCACTCTCTGGATATCACCTCGTAATATTCGGACATCTCTGCTTCATCAACATCCAGTATGTACATGTCAATTGTTACGCCAGTCATTTAACTCTAGTGCGGTCAGCCTGTTCCAACCAGCTGGCTAGTGTGGAACCACCGATTTCTTCATGGGAGGTCTACTCGGAAACAAGGACCATTTCGGCATCCTACATTTTCCTTCCTTAAGTCATCTGCCAGTCACCTAGGGTGCAACCGCAAGTATCACGCATCCAAGCTAGATCGCTGCGCAGTTGAAATAGGAAGTCCAGAAAAAGAGTAACATAGACCACCATATCTAGGACGGTGTTCAGCAAGGGTGAGACCGACGTAAGCTTCAGGCCTCCGAATGTTTCTCGTCCTATTGACTTCAAAATCTCTTCTACAAGAAAGAACAATGTCACCAGGTAGAATGCGATCAGCCGCACAGAGACAGCCGCGTATTTCTAGACAGGATCGACGAAAGCCTCTCCAAGATGAACCGTGAAGACCATAGCCCCTCACGAAGCCAGACACCCACAGCAGGACACTACCCCTCAGAGCTGTCCGGATTTTGAGTCTTCAATCTCACAATCCAGGGTCTCCTACTTGCAGCTTCGCTTAACTGCTTAAGGGCCGCCTTCACCGAAGTCTTTACTTTGGGTGGAGGAGAAGAACAAAGCCATGCTGACAGGAGATGCCGCTCGCGAATCGGCCAAGCCTTTGAAGATTAGTCAGTCAGTGGTCGACAGCATCCTGAGCTACGCAAAAATGAGCCACCCCAAGGAGGGCATACTGCTGCTCCGAGGCAAGGCAAGTATGGACGGGATGCTCGTAGACGGCGTGGTCATCCCGCCATCTGCCACGCATGGGCACGGCTTCTCGAGTTTTCCTCTCGGCATGCTGCCAAGCGCCCTATCGCTGGTCGGGGTTGCACATTCACATCCGAATGGGGTTCTGCAACCCTCAACAGAGGATCTAAACCATTTCTACGGGCGCATAATGATCATCACGGCATACCCATACGAGTCTGAGAATGATCTTGCTGCATTTAACGGTAGAGGTCACCGTATTCGATACACTATCTTCTAGCTGCAAGATTCTCCTATATCGGAGATACTACTTGATGGATTTTTTTCTCCATCACATAGTTTAAGTGCCCACTACGCAACTAGGAAGATGGAAGTGTGATGAAGGGCGCGATCGTATTCCTAACGGTCTTCATGATACTCCTGGCTGCGACTCTAAGTTACAGTGACATCCCACCTGGAAAAGAGATCTATCGGCTGCTTGAGATCCCTGAGACTGCCCATCCTGTAGTAGGCATACCCGCGACGATCCTGGTCTACGCCGTCCTTAACGCGGTGGTGTATGGCATAGCTGCGTGGCTGATCTTCACGATCGCGGAAATGTCTCACCGTAGACGGAGTATGATGCCAAGTATCTCTGAAAGCCCTCGAGCTGCTGTAGGTAAGAAGTTCTGCATCAACTGCGGAACAGAGATCATTGAGACGGCGAAGTATTGCAGAAAGTGCGGGGCTTCACAGAGCAGTCAACTATCCTAAGGGTCTCTCTGCAAGCGGATATCGACCAAATCTTCTTTTTTCATTAATCATTATGAGAATACTCCCAGTCTTGACATCTCAGCGTCAAGTTGCCGTCTCTGATGGGTAAACAAAAGCCAGGAGCTTGGCTCCAACTATCCCAGACTGTCTTCTTCCCGTAACTCTCTCAAAATGAAAAAATCCAGGAACTACATATCTGTAGGGCAGCGTCAACTTGCAGCAGCCATGTATCTCTCCTTCTCTTCAAGGCGAAGCTGGACAACCCTCGATAGTAAGCTTGCCCCAGCTAGACCGTGCAAGTTAACAAGAGAAGCCGATCACTCGACTCCGCGATCGCTATGTCAGGCGAGAGACTCAGCGTTCATGAAATCTTGTCCGAGCTTCAAACCTGATCGCCTTTCTATAGCGTCTGCGCTCCCCGTACTTGACGCTCTCATCGTAGAATCAAGCGTCAAGAATCATTCTCTGCCAATGTGAATGCGTAACATTCAAGGCTGACTTGAAGCATAGATCGCCGGTGAAGTTGATATTTCAGAATTCCTTGTTGAAGATAAGGTCGCCAGAACGTCGAAAGCAGGCTCCAGTGATGAGAACAGCCCACAGATTGAAATCACAGAAGACTCAATAATGGGTCTAATTGTGTACAGCTGGGGAAGATATGGTTTCCGTAAAGATCATGCCGTGTCTGGACATGAAGGACGGCCGGGTTGTCAAAGGGGTTCATTTCAATAATATTCGTGATGCCGGGGATCCTGTGGAGAACGCTATGTTCTATGAGCGTGAGGGTGCTGATGAGCTTGCGATGCTGGATATCGCAGCCACTGTTGAGGGCAGAAAGACTCGTCTGGATTGGGTCAAGAAGGTTCTAGACGTTATCTCTATTCCGCTGACGGTTGGGGGAGGGATCTCCAGCATTGATGATATGGAGGAACTCTTCAAGCTTGGTGTTAGCAAAGTATCGGTCAACACGGCCGCTGTGGAGAGGCCTGAACTCATCAGAGAGGCCGCAAGAAGATTTGGAAGGGAGAAGATAATTGTAGCTATCGATGGAAGACGGAACGCTAGGATGCCTTCAGGGTTCGAGGTTGTCATCAGGGGGGGCAGAGAGGGGACAGGTATAGATGCGGTCGAATGGGCGAAGAAATGTGAAGAGCTCGGTGCCGGAGAGATCCTCCCAACCAGCATTGATGGAGACGGTGCACTGGCAGGCTACGACATACCTTTTACCAGAGCCATCGCTGACGCGGTCAAGATACCGGTGATAGCGTCGGGAGGCGCTGGCACACTGGAGCACCTCTATGAAGCCGTCGTCAAAGGGAAAGCCTCAACCCTTCTAGCCGCTTCAATATTCCACTTCAGAAAGTACTCCATCAAGGAGGCTAAGGAGTACCTGAGGAGTAGAGGCATCGAGGTGAATGGTTGACTGGATGCACGTCGCGTACATGAAGAGAAAGATTGGAGGTCACTTAAGTATCCTAGGTCTGCCACTAGGCAGGGGATGAACTATCTAGGCGTCAGTACTTCAGACGGTACTTCTCGATTAATGCGAGTAGAGCCTCAGCATTTCCTCTGGCATCGTTGACCGGGTTGTGGTCATGAGGCGTCTTCCTCAAATGCTTGAATGAGCCGAATAGATCGCGCGTCAACCCTTTATAAAGCGAATTCAGATTCTGTGACGAGTGGCCGAACGGGTTTCGACCTAGGAACATGTGGAAGTACCAGCAGACAAACATCCAGTCGAACCCATTGTTGTCCGAGATGAATATCGGCCTCTTCGGATCTACAGAGATGACCCATTTCTCAAAGTCACTCATCACACGGGCGGGTTCATCAAACTGGAGCGTCTGCTCACGCGTGTAACCCGTTATCGCCAGCGCTTCACGCATATACTCGTCTGAGATTGGGCGAAGCTTAGCATGAAAAACTCGATCCAGCCCAGGTTCGACCGTCACAGCGCCAAGCTCGATCATTGAGTACCTGCCAGGGATGGGGCCATCAGCCTCGACGTCAACCATGATATACATGATTCTGTTCTCGGCGGCCTGTGTCGCCTCCTCCAGAGGCTATGTCACCTAAGGTGAGTTATCACCTTATCGCCAGAGTACTAAGAAGCCTCTCAGGAACCTCCAGAGGATAGACGTAAAGTCGGTGTCGGATGCGTGGAGTTAGACTTTTCAAAAGACAGGTGGAACGATCCTGTTTGAAGGGATCAATCTCATGGATTGTGAGGTCAAGGTCGGCTGCTGCGGCTTCGCAGGTAGCATGTCAAGATACTTCGAGAAGCTGAATGTCGTGGAGATTCAGCAGACCTTTTACAGGTTGCCTCGCTTCTCCACTGCAAAGAGGTGGAGGGAGAAGGCGCCTGAAGGCTTCGAGTTCACCGTCAAGGCTTTTCAGGCCATAACCCACCCTACGTCGAGTCCTACATGGAGGAAAGCCTCGATGAGGGTCCATCCGAAGCTGACTAGGAGATACGGCCTGTTGAGACCGACAGCTGAGAACCTTGAGGCATGGAAGAAGACCAGGGAGATCATGGAAGCCCTCAAGAGCAGAGTCTGCCTCGTTCAGTGTCCACCATCGTTTCAGTTAACCGAGAGGAATCTAACTAATCTTAGGCGATTCTTCCTTAAGGCTTCCAGAGACGGTATTCACGTAGCATGGGAGCCGAGACATAGAAGCTGGCACGACGCTGAGGATACAGTCAGAGAACTTTGCAGTTCTCTGAACCTCATACATGTGACAGACATATTCAAGAGGGAGCCTTTCTCAGAGAATCCCATCAACTACATAAGGCTCCACGGTCTAGGCAGAGAGATCAACTACAAATACAATTACACTGACTCAGATCTGCGGTCGCTTCTGCACAAGATAGAGTATTTGAGTAGGCGAAGCAAGCTGCTGTATGTCTTCTTCAATAATGTGAGCATGATGGAAGATGCGGTAAGGTTTCAGGACATGCTTAAGAAGACAGTCTGAAAGCTTTTTCACGAGCAACAGGCAAACCTGAAAGGACCTACTTCACTTTCTCCAATCTTCTCTGAACAGCTCTGCTCTCAAGCTCCCTAATTGTGTCGGAGGCGATCCAGCGGGCAGACTTGGAGTCGATTCGCTGAAGCTTCTGCGCAACCTCTATCGCGGCCCTGTTCAGGTTGCGGTTTCTCTTCCCGATGTTTCTCAGCGCCCAGTCAACCGCCTTCTTTACGTAGTTCCGCTCATCTGTGGCTCCTTGCTCTATCACCGGCAGGAGTCTGAGGAACCGTTCATCACCATCCCCCTTACTGTGCCATGCCAGACAGGCTATCAGAGAGAAGGCTGCTCTCTTGACGAACTCCTCCTCTCTCCGTGACCAGTCAAGGATCTTCTTCCAGGCAAGAGGGCTCTTCTCGAAGAGATTCATGCACACCTGGTCGCATACGTCCCAGGAATCTATGTCTTTCACCCATTCATCCATCTGTTCCTCTGTCAGCTTCTCAGGCTCACCGATCATCGATGCGACCATTCTAGCCTCAGCCAGACCTGCCTTCCACAACGTCAGGGCGAGTCTGTGATCCTTACCGAATTCTTTCGCGATCCTTCGCATATCAGGGACTGATACACCCAGTCTCCGTTCGACCTTCATCCCGTATCTAGCCATACCTTCAAGCCTGCTATGTCTAGCCCTGGCCTTCAGCCTCTCTAGAACTTTATCCGCAGAAGACATGTCTGGAGGCCTCACCATTCCTCTAGGAAACGTCATAGCGCAGCTGAGGCGCGCCCCTGCCGCTCCACGCCAAGTCAAGTATGGGCAGTGTGCAGATAAAAGGTGCAATGAACCCGAAGAATGACCCGGGGAACCATGGGCCTGGGATCAGAAGGGCAAACCAAGAGATGACACCGTAGGAGACGATCCTCGCAAGGGAAGTCACTCCCTTAGTCAAGACCAGCAGCACCACCACAATAGTCGCCGCAGATACTGCAAGCATTATCTTAGGAATCATAAAGATGAGCGTAATCACGTCCATGCTTAACAGAGTCGGCAAGTACAGGAAGAAATCCCTGTTCAGAACTGAATACCATATATGCCATTGATAGGACATGAGGCCTAGCTCGACGATTCTGTCAACGTTCGCGCTGAAGAGGTTCTTCAAGTACGGTCCAGGTGAGGTGAGAAGATATGGCAGACTGAACAGTAGCAGTGTGGCAGCCAAGGT
>JAGTQV010000143.1 GCA_018397035.1 Candidatus Bathyarchaeota archaeon
CGCACATCTCCAAGATGGCGGTTATATGCAGTCCTCTGAAGTAGCTGATGCAGCGCTGCAGTATAATGTTGCCGTAGGATTCCCTGTCGCATCCAGCATTGATGTCGAAGCTTGCGTTCTTCGCATCGATAAGGTTTATCTGAACTCTTTTCTTTCTCGCCGCTTTGATCAGCGCCTTCTCTTCCCAGCGTGTCCGGTCGAAGATGATCGATAGAACTCTTCGCAAAATAGGCCTCTTACTCTCCCCAGTCTTCTCCTGTGATCTCGGCCACTTTAAGGTTGCACTTGCCTTCCTGATCGACAGTCAACTCGAACTCGAGTCCGCAGTCAGGGCAGGTGACTATTTCGCCGTTCACAGCGTCCTTTGGGATGGTAATCTCGCCATCACATTCAGGGCATTTGCACTTCATTAGGTTCTTAGCTCTCGGCTTTCAGAAGTTCTTCTTGATTCCTGAATGCGTACATGATGGTGAGTTTAAAAGATTTTCTTTTTGCAGATTCAGTATTGACGGAGAACGATCATCGTGTTTGTGTTTGCAACTCCTTCTATTCCCCTGACCTGTTCTATGCATTGATTAACTTCGGTGACGTTCGATGCCGAGATCATTACGGCTATGTCGTATTGGCCTGTTACTTCATGTACTGTCTCAACGCTGGGTATCTTGATGAGCTCCTGTGAGATCTTTGAGGTTGGGTAGGCTGGGTTGACTGAGAGTAGAGTGATCGCTTTTGCACCAGTCTTGAATCCAGTCTCGATCGTGAACCTCTTTATGTCTCCTGACTGAACTAGAGCTGCGATCCTCTTCCGTACAGCGCCCTCCGATAGCCCTGTCTTCTTCCCTATATCGACGTAGGCGGCTCTGCCGTTCTCCTTGAGTATCGAGATTATCTGCTGATCTATCTCGTCCAATCCGCATCGACGGTAGACTGTTATAGGTGGTGTCGATTTAACGGTTCTTGGCTGTTCCTTTCAATTTCCTGCTGAACGGGGGTTAGGTCGCTATCCTCTGAAATCGGTGTTCAGAAATGCTCTGTTCGTATTGTCTTTGCCGCTTTCTTACGAATTCTGACGGCTTCGTACCGAAATCTTTATTAGTGGTACGATATTCAACAAGAGCCCCGGTACACAGCCATGGAAGCCTATACATGCCCAGACTGCGGCGGCAACATCCAGATTCCAGAAGACGCCCTAGACGGTGAAATCGTAGTATGCCCCGACTGTGGACTAGAACTCCAAGTCAAAAGAGATCAGTCAGGAGGAGTTGAGCTCGTTCAAGTGACGAGAGAGAGGGAAGATTGGGGTGAGTGATTGAACAGCCCCATCGGGATGCTCTACGACCATATAAGACCCGAGGAGCGCCTTCTAATAGATGCGGCCAGAAGGAGGTCAGTGAAGATCCAGCTCCACAACTCTCAAAGACTGTATCTGAACGCGGCGCAGTTCAACCATAGAGAACCCTTCGAAGACGTTGTCCTGCAAAGGTGCGTCAGCTACTTCCGCAGTGTAAACTTATCAGCGGTACTGGAGAGCCGCGGCGTCAAAGTCATAAACTCATCAAGGATATCCTCGGTCTGCGGAAACAAATTGCTGGCGACAATAGCACTCGCGGAAGCAGGGGTCCCGACCCCAAAGACAGCAGTAGCTTTCAGCATCGAGTCTGCCCTCCAAGCCCTCGATGAGATAAAGTATCCAGCGGTGCTCAAGCCGATCATAGGGAGCTGGGGAAGGCTCGTAGCCATACTGAAAGATGCTGAATCAGCAAAGGCGATACTCGAGGATCGGGAGAACATGTTTCCACTCTACCAAGTATACTACATTCAGGAAATGGTCAGGAGGCCGCCGAGAGACATAAGGTGCTTCGTAGTAGGCGACACTGTTGTGGCAGCCATATACAGATACGCACCAAAGAATGAGTGGCGAACCAACACTGCAAGAGGTGGAAGAGTCGAGAAATGCGAGGTCACCCCGCAAACAGAGGAGCTGGCACTGAAGGCGGCAAGAGTCTTCGGGGAGGGGGTATACGGCGTCGACATGATGGAGGGTGAGGAAGGCTTGACCGTACATGAAGTCAATCATACAACAGAATTCAGGAATACCGTACCTGCAACCGGTGTGGACATCCCGGGACTGATAATCGACTATGCTGTAGACATGGTGAGAAGATAGTGAGAGTCTCCATAGTGGGAGGTTCAGGCTACGTAGGCGGGGAGCTGATCAGAGAGTTACTCTTCCATCCAGAAGTCGAAGTTACGACGGTCGTATCCCGAAGTCACGTAGACGAGCACATCTTCCGCATCCACCCAAACCTGCGCGGATACACAGAGCTGAAGTTCTCACCTCTGAACCTTGAGACAATAACCTCAAACTCAGACCTTGTCTTTACAGCTATTCCACATGGAACCTCGATGGAGATAGTTCCGAAGCTGGTGCAGACCGGGATAAGGGTTATCGACCTAGGCGCAGACTTCAGACTGAAGAATCCAGCCGACTACCCTAAATGGTATGGGTGGACCCATCAACATCCAGAATTGCTGGAGGAGGCTGTCTTCGGTCTTCCCGAGCTCCATAGAGAAGAAATCAGAAACGCCAAGATCGTGGCCTGCCCAGGATGCATGGCCACCGCGACTATCCTAGCGCTCGCCCCACCGATCAAAGAACAATTGATCGAGCATGACAGGATAGTCGTCGACGCCAAGATCGGCTCATCAGGAGCCGGGAATACTCCGACGAGAGCGACACACCACCCTGAACGCGCAACCGGCATCAGGCCGTACAAGCCGGTCGGCCACAGGCACATAGCGGAGATGGAGCAGGAGCTCTCACTCATGAACGGGAATAGACCAAAGATATCTTTCACTCCCCACGCCGTCCCAATGATCAGAGGGATACTGGCGACTATCCACACCTTCCCAACAAGGCAGCTGACGCTCCCAGACATCTGGAAGATCTACAGATCGATGTACAGTGAGGAGCCGTTCATCAGACTTGTTAAGGATAGGAAGGGACTCCATCAGCTCCCTGACCCAAAGGTCACAACCGGTTCGAACTTCTGCGACATCGGTTTCGAACTGGACTCACACGCCAGTAGACTCTTGATCCTGAGTGCAATAGACAATCTGGTGAAGGGTGCTTCAGGCCAGGCTGTACAATGCCTCAACATAATGCTCAACATAGACGAGAGAACCGGCATCTCCACTCCAACCATCTACCCAGTGTGATCCTGATGCTGATAGTGGCCAAGCTTGGCGGAAGCACACTCGAGGAGGGCGTCTCAGACGCTTTTGTACAGGACATAAGAAAGGTTACTCTAGATCATAAAGTAGTCATAGTTCACGGCGGCGGCGCCAAGGTAACAGAGATCGCGAAGAGGCTGGGCAAAGAGCAGAGGTTCATCGTATCACCTGAGGGCTTCAGGAGTCGATACACCGACCGTGAGACGGCCGAGATCTACACTATGGTCATGGCTGGAAAGACGAACAAGGAGATAGTCATCGCCCTCCAGCGTGCAGGCGTGAACGCCGTCGGACTCTCAGGTCTCGACGGTTCATTAGCGGTGGCGGAGAGAAAGAAGCAGCTTATGATAATAGATGAGAGGGGGAGGAGAAGGATCATTGAGGGAGGATA
>JAGTQV010000141.1:0-439 GCA_018397035.1 Candidatus Bathyarchaeota archaeon
TTTTCAAACGGTTTATAGAGGATTCCGCCCCATTTTCCCATCGTCAGAGCGAGGCTTTTGTCAAGGACCTTTTCAGCTTGAGCAGAATAGTCGGAGCCGGTCCTGTAGGGTTTTCCAGCCCAGTTTTTGACAGCCCATGCGCATAAGGCCTGAGTGAAACTGAGCTGCTGCTGAATAGCTTCCAGACCCCAGACAATGCCGTTTGGAGGATATTCCGTCCGATAATAGCGGAATTTGTCTCCTTGGTAGAGAGTTGCAGCGAGGGAATAATAGAGGTCGTTTCCGAAGGTCTTGATGGAATAGCCTGCTTGATTTGTTAAGGTGTCACCGTACTGGTCGAGAACTGCAGCTGTTGCCAGTAGAACCTCTCCGCAGTCCGCACCGAGAGCTGTTGTGTTCCATGTTCCATCGAGCCTCTGATTGCATAATAGGTTACTGC
>JAGTQV010000141.1:445-922 GCA_018397035.1 Candidatus Bathyarchaeota archaeon
CGACGGTGTGGTAGTACTGTGCATCTCTAAGGAAGTTGAAAGCGAGCCTGACTGTTTCCTTGTAGATCACGCTCGTTGGTCCAATGGCTGCGTCGTATTCTGCCATTGCCCAGGCGAGTAGCGCTGCACCTGAGTCGACTGCGAGTTTTTGGATCGGATCATGCAGTCCAGCTTCGTTGAGGTATGGCCAGTACTGTTGATACCATGACCCATCGGTGTTCTGATGTGCCTGCCAGACGTCCAGAATGTTTTTGGCGAGATCTCGCTCGCCCGTTCCGTTCTTGTAGATTAAGGCTCTGCAGATCCATCCGCCTTCATAAGAAACCATCGCTCCCAATGGAGACGCTATTGTCGTGTAGTTTGGAAGGATGCACTGTTCCTTGAGGTAGCCTGTGGTCAAGGGATTTGCTGCTTTCATGCCTGTGTCTCTTGACGTGTAGATCCCTGCTGGCTCGAGCTCTGGAGCTACTATTTGGA
>JAGTQV010000141.1:946-3226 GCA_018397035.1 Candidatus Bathyarchaeota archaeon
CTCGAACCATGATTTTCTACTCTCCGAGAACACGTTTAACGAGTTTGATCATAGCTTGGGCTGCCTTCTCTTGAATACCTGACGATGCAGCTGCCTTTTCCTTGCTGATCCAGATGCGGACAAAAAAAGAGTGGGGATATGTGTCGTCTTCGTTCCATGCGGACGCTGTCAGGGAAATGGGTTCGTAGGGTAGCTCAAAATCCTCGTTCCATTCGAGGGTTTCGTCGTCGCCTTCTATCCATTGGTCTTCGCCGTGAGGGATTATCTGCGTCATGCCGTACTTGATTGCCAGGTGTGCGAGGGTTTGGTGTCCCGCTGGGATCAGGACTGCTATTTTGGTTATGACACCTTCTCTGAGCTTCAGCTCCTGTGTTATGGGTTGATCCCATGGAGTGTTTGGCGGCACTGTGACAGCGAAAGTGAACAGCATTTATGACACTTGCTGCTCGACAAGGACCTTAATCGTTACTCCTGACTGCGCCGAGTGAGAGATCCTAAGCTCAGCGATGTCCCACTCGAAGCGTTTTCCGTTTGAGACCTCTGTCTCATTAAGAGTGAGCTCTGTCTTGTCTGGAAAAACGAATTGGAGGCTGAAGGTTCCAGTGCTCTTGTCAAGGATCTCGACAGCTGTGAGGTTCGTTCCCAGAGGTTCATTGTCTCTGGCGTTGTCAAGCGGAATGACGTGTTTCCTTGCTCGAGTAGCCTTCCTTATGTATGTCGCCATGTCAGTCGCTCCGTAAGTCAGGCTATAGCTATAACCTTGTACTTCCAACCTGAAGCCACTGTCACGACTACGTTTGTGTTGGTGCGTGTGCCTTCAGCGACGTCGAGGGCTGCGTATGTTTCTGGGCTCTCGGTGATGCTTACAAAGACAAGTCTTGGAACGACGCCTAAACCGTGGGCTATGTTCTGAGCTGATCCCGTCCCTGTCTGCTCGGCGCTAACGAAGATGGTGGGCTTCCTTGCTCGCATTGTTTACCTCTCCTATGCCGGTGGCCAGGCTGCAGTTTCAAGGATGAGGCTTATGTCGTATGTTTCTGTGCCTCCCGAGCTGTTGGTCAGTTTGTAGCCAAGTTTGGAGCCTTTCTTAAAGGGGATGTTGATTTCTGGGTTGTTTGGGTTCAGTGGGTCCAGAAGATCAGCGGGGATGTCAGGTCTGAAAATAGGGGTTCCGTCCATGTCAGCGTAGAGTTGAACGTTTGTCAGGATTGAGTTGCCTCTCGGTGTGACAATGATTTTTTTTAGGGTGTAGTCTGCGTCTGCTGTGAAGCTGTCTTCTTTGAATGATCCGCTCGCCACTGATCCTGTCGTTAGCCTATGGATTCTTGTGTAGGGCATTTATCTATCCCACCTTGCGGTACAGGGTCACAGCGTAGAAGTGGAACTGGGCTGCTGTCGTGCCGAAGAGCGAGCCGCCGCTGACGTTCATGGCTTTAACTTCTATGGTGTGGTCTCCGTCGACGCTGATCGGGTTGCCTTCCAAGCTGAAAGGCTCGAGGCTCTTGTTGTCTGTTGTGTTTGGAATTTCCATGCTCATTCTGTCGATGCCTCGCCTTCCTGATGCTGATAGCAGGTGGTCCAGTGGTGCACCGTCAAGGTATAAGCGTATGCCTATGTTGCCTTCTGCTTCTGCAGGTGAGCCAGCTGCGACTTGATCTACGAGGGCGAGACCGTTGAAGAGGTATTTCTCGATGGTTGTTGGTGTTAGGCTGTAGAGTGACACCTCTGCACCGTCCGCCATGGCTGTGCCTGTGCTGACGTCGGATCCTTCAACACATTTGACGTACTCGTTGTGTTGGTTTGCGAACCGTGACGCCAGGTCTGTGGGCATGCCTTCTCCTGGATCCAGCTCTATCATTTTGCCGAGGATGTGGACGAATTTAGCTGCTGTTCCTTCAAACTTCAAGGTCTTCTGAGGTGGTACTACGAGGAAGTATGGTCCCAAGGACAATGGTCCACAGAAGTTAGCTGTGTTCTTTCGCAGGGGCGCCAGCTCTGTTAGAATTACTCCGCAGGCTTTTCCGTCGATTCTCACAGTGACAGCTGCCGTGTCATCCGTGCCTAAGGCTTCTATTTTGTAGCAGCGGTAGTTTTCAAGCGTAAGCTCAGTATTCATCGCAACGAGTTTATTCAATGGATGGACTTTCATGTTTTCGCCTTCTTTAGGCTTGGTTTAAGCAGCCGGATTTATCCAGGGGTTCCAGCTGCCAAGAGTGCCAAACGTTTCGAGTGGAGCTTGTCGCCAATGGCCTTTACACGGTCGTAGTTGCCAGGATCGCC
>JAGTQV010000141.1:3239-3706 GCA_018397035.1 Candidatus Bathyarchaeota archaeon
TCCTTGAGGTCGACAGCTGAGATCTCGGTCAGGAAGGGAGCGACGTTTGTCTGCATGTCTGTCTGAGCTGCGCTGACGCCTGGTCCGAACCGGCCTGCAAGGGCTCGGACTTTCCTCTCAAATTTGGAGGCGCCTGCCTTAGTGATTCCGCCTTTGAACATGGCGTCGATGTTGGCTGCGGTAATGGCTGCCTTGAAGTTTGCGGCTGCTGCTTTTGCGTTGGCTTCCCATTTGGAAGCTGCGGCCGGAGTGTTTGCCTCGTAGTATGTGGCTCTACGGGGTGTTTCTTCAGCCCATTTCTTGGCGACTGCATCCGCGGAGGGTACTTCAACTTTTACCATATAGGGTTCCTCAAGTCTTAATTCGCAACTCTTAAATTTATGTCAAGATAAACGCTTGAAACTGGAGGTTCGTTATGACCTTCACACAACCAAGGAGAGAACTCGAGCCCAAATGGGTAAGCGAGT
>JAGTQV010000019.1 GCA_018397035.1 Candidatus Bathyarchaeota archaeon
CAGGCTTGGTTGCACAGGCGGTTGAGCAAGCAGGCGTCAAGATTGTCACAGGCCATCCTGCGAAAAAGATCCTGAGCCGAAGAGACTCTGATTCACAGGTTGGCGGGGTCGTACTCGATAACGGTACTGAGTTGAGCTGTGATCTAGTAGTCTTCGCAATCGTTGTTACACCACGAATCGATATGGTCAACCCGAACTAGGTCAGGGTTAACCGCGGGATTGTTGTCGACCGATCTATGGCAACCTCTGCGCCAGGTTGTCTACACATGCGGAGACGCACCAGAAGCATTCGACTTCACCTGGGAGGACTCAAGACCTCCTCCTACAGCGGAGACATAGTGGTGCACGGTTCAGCAGGCGACTTCCTGGCAGAGTACATGGCTGGAGGGAGAGTAGTCTTGCTGGGTGGAGACACGAAGGTGGGCGGATTCCATAGGGCGTCACATGTGGGAACCGGGATGCATGGCGGGAAGCTCTATGTTCACGGTGAACTCGCTGGACTCGGGAGGGAGGCGTTTGTCAGAGGTCTCAACGAGCAGGACCGCTCCACCCTCAACGAGCTCATCACAGACTTCAGCAAACTCTTCAAGCATGATCCGAAAGAGGTCATGAGCCTCGACTTCTACAAAATGGTGCCGAACTTGAAAGACCGTATAAAGGCCCCTACTAGGGAGCAACCATAAGCCTCAGTGCAGACGCTTTCTCAATTAATCCTGAGGCACCTGCAGTGGCAAGTCTGAGGTTCCGAGCCTCCAAGAGCTTCAACGTTATCCCGGCAGCCACTACTGAGGCTTTGAAGGGATACCCTGCAAGAGCGTATTGAGACTCCTGCATCATGATGGCGTAGGGAAGCCTGACCAGAAGATGATCGATTACTTCACCCGGCCTCATCTCCAGACATGGCCCATACCTACTCCTTCTAAGGTGGATGAGTAGCTGCTTTGTGTCCTGTAGATCCAGCGCTGCGGGAAGGGACTCAACTGGTAGACTTCCCCTTCGACTCAGGAAGTTCCTCACCGAGTCTCGACAAACTCCTTGACTAGTACTTGCGAGAATGGCCTCAATATTTGCCCCATCGATGTTGCACGTGACAAGCCTCTTCAATGAGGCTTTTTCCTCTTGGGAGCCTTCGGGCTTTGCGTCGAGAAACCTCTCACATAAGTGCAGGATTATCCTCAGCAGCGGTACGGTTGACCTGTGGAGTCTGGCGGCCTGCAAGGACTCTGCGACGGCTCTACCTAATCCGTGAACTGAGTACTCGTCCGCTGAGGCAGCCAGTTTGGCCCGGTAGTATTCTGAAGGGATCGCCCCCAGAGGTACTACTCCTGCATGAGCGTAGGCATCCTCTGGACTAAGCTGGAGCCTGAGTGCGTTGACTAGGCTTCTAGATTCAAGACACAGTTTATACTCGTTCAGAATAGGCTTTGCCGGTTCTGGGCTGGCAGCTATGACTCTGGCAGCAGCCTCACTTGCTGACGACGAGATCGCCTCTTCAATCGCCGCGAAGCTGTCAGCCACAGTGCTTGATAGATGGTGTGAGTAGGATGAGCTGCTTAGGACTTGCCTGATCTCACTTGGCTTGCTGCAACCGAGGACTGCTTTGTAGTCGCTCTCTCTGAGAAGTCTCCCAACATGGGCCCTGACGAGGGCGTTCACATATTCGTAGTTTCCAGGCCTTCTCAAGTTCTGCTAGCGCCTTCTTCCCAGGACGCCGCCTAACTTTAACATGTCGATCCACATGATGAGGGTTCCAAGTAGCGTACCTGCAAGCGCACCTAGGAATTCCTGATGATACTCTCTCCCAATGATGTATCCTGCGAAGGCCATAATCGGGATTGTAGCAGTTATCCCGAGATACCAGAAAGCTTTACCCACCTGTGTTTCTCTGCTCAACTCAGTCTACTCCGCAGGATCCATCAGTTGATCTAGTCTTCTATGCTATTTTGGTTTTTGTGGATCTCTCCCAGGCAAGACTTAAACCGTTCATAATCATTTATTGAACCCTCTATCAGGAGCGAGCAGGCAGGAAACATCTGGGGTGGGGTGGAGGTTCTATGCCGAGGGCTGACAGCTACGCGTACGCTATTGCATACGTTAGGGCATTGAGGTCCCGCCTAATCAGTAACGAGCAATATGAGACGCTACTCAAGGCAAAAGACGATTATGAAGTCCTTCGATATCTCTCTGATACCGTCTACGGAAGCTATCTCTCAGAGTACTCTGGAAGATCGCTGAGCCTCAGTGAGGTTGATTCACTTGTCTTCAAGGACTACTACAACGTACTCAGGGAATTGATTGGTGCCAGGACGACCGAGCTGGCTAGGCAGATGCTTGAGATGATGTACATGAGACATGAGTTATCGTGCTTGAAGAGCATCATGCGTCTGGTACTGGCTGGCAGAACCTCGGAACCATCTCTGCCACAGGTCCCTCTGATAGGCCGATTCACCCCTGGGTATGTATCGAGACTCTTGAAGTCGAGGGATCTCCGACAGCTGTTTCAAGAGATCAATGAACCCCAGGTGAGGGTGATAGTCCTCGATCGAGTTGCAGAATGTGAAGAGATACACTCCACCGTCCCGGCTGAAATGGCCATCGATAGGTACTACTTGAGTTCTCTCTGGAGTCTCACCGGCAAACTGGAGAACTGGGACAAGGAACCTGCACGGGAGATTGTTGGAACCGAGATCGATGTGGCGAACATCGGCTTGATCTTGCGAGGTAAATTCTTGGGCATGTCGTTCTCGACCATACGGGACCTAGCTATTCCAGTAAGGTACAGGCTGAATCTGGAAGTCGACTCCGCCATTGAGGCGGCGACGGTATTCGAGGCTATGCAGACTCTCTCTTCAGGTGAATACGGGCCGGTCATCTCGGCTGCCAGGAGCGAGTGTGAGAGGCAATCGAGCCTACTCCCCCTAGAGTTGGCGTTGAAGAGGCACTTTGTTCAGAGGTGCTCTCGAGCTTTTGTGGGCTATCCCTTCGGAATCGGCCCGCTACTTGCATTCATCAGCCTGAAGTATCTCGAGGCGCTTGACATACGCACGATACTTTTGGGGAAGAGAGAGAAGAAGCCGGCTGACTCCCTAAGACATCTCTTAATCTCAATATCCTAGACTCATCAACACAGAGATATGCACCTGAGGTCTCGCAGCAGCTTCTTCTCACCTTTGATGATGGACCGGAGAATAGGAGGTCTGACCGTACGGATTGATGGTGAGTTACCCATTATCTGGGGGAGCGATCTGTCCAGTCGAGGGCGAGATTTGATCTTGGAGGCTGCTGGTGTGTGAGACCTATTCCTTCAGGACTAGGGTCTGAGCTCCTCACCACCGGTCAGTATTCGCGTCAGTTCTGCATTCAAGTCTACGAAGCCCATGCCCTCCTTTGCTGAGACAGGTGTGAGGTTGAAGGTTAGGCTAGTTCTCGATAATGCCTTCGAGAGGTCCCTGCCTACGAGTGGGGCTATACTATGCCGCATCTTCTCGAGAGCCTCGATCAGCCGGTTAGGATCCTCTGACCAGCTGACTGTCTCGTGAAGCTTTCCTTCATCAAGTAGGTCCGCCTTTGAGAGGACATATACTTGTGGTTTGAGGAGTCTAGTGTAGACCGCGGCTGCCAGATACGTGTTCGAGACATAGTTCATAGGTGTGGAGGAGAATGGTCCATCGAAGAGGTAGACCACAGCTTTCTGGCAGTCCGCGATACCATCTACGATGAATGGGCCGCTCTCCCTGAAGGCAAAGAGTTCTATCTGTCCAGGCGTATCGACGAGGACGATGTCGGGAGCGACTTCTTCCAAGCCATCTCTTATCTCCTCGATGTTGTCACCGATCAGGTCTGCCGCCACGATGAGCCCTCCATTCGGGCCTAGCTGGTATCTCTCCATTATCTCGTCGAGATCGACAGAGGCTCGGACGTCGATGTCGGGGTCGTAAGGCAGATTGCTGACCCCTGGGTCGAGGTTGACGGTTACGGCGTTCTGTTCATTCAGTCTCAACCATTCACAGAAGTGGCCGACGAGCGACGACTTGCCTGAACCCGCCAACCCTACAACGAATATGACGTTCATAGAGATCAGCTGGAGGATGACCTAGTCTCTAGAGCAGGGACGAGTGAAAACCAGTTCACCAAGAAGCTCAGTAGTCATCTCTATTGCCCTCAACACGTTATACTTCGCTCTTCTGCTGTATCCCGCCCTGGAGGAGAAGTGCAGCTCTATAGATGAGCATTTCCTCCCTTCCCCGACTCTTACGTGGGATTTGACGTAGACGTTCATGGAGCGGTCCATAACCTGGTCGATTATGGGGGCGACCTGGGATTCGAGAATACCTGAGATGAGGTAGCTGGCTTCGTAGAAGAATCGCCTCCCAACCATCTTCCTGATCTCCGCGGAGACGCTTCTCTTGAAGATCGATTGGAGTTCCTCCGGTACCCCTGGGAGTATTATGAACTTGACCTTCCCCTCCACCAGCGTGACGGCTGGAGCGGTTCCTACTGGGTTAGAGATGGCCTTCGCGCCTGAGGGCAGCTTCGCCATTTTCAGTTGTGGAGGGCTAAGTATAGGGTTCTTGACCCCTAAGATCCTTCTGTATCTGGACCTCACAAGTTTCAGTGCATGACGGTTCAGCCTGAGCGGCCTGTTGAACGCCTTGGAGAAGGCCTGCAGTGTCTTGTCATCGAATGTTGGACCTAACCCGCCTGTGGTCAGTACTAGCTCCGGCCTCCTCCCAAGGATCTCGTGCAGAGCCGACCCTATTGCTTCTACATCGTCCTCTACGACCGTTACCCTTCTAACGTCTGCGCCAAGCCCGGTTACCTTCTGACAGAGCCAGTGCGCATTTGTGTTAAGCGTCTTGCCTATCAGAATCTCATTACCGATGCAAAGCAGTTCAACTCTGCAGGCCAACTATGTCAAATTCCCGACCTTCAACCCTTCTTGGAAAGCCACCATTGCAAGTATTCCTTCTGTCTCTTTTTCCTCTGGTCTGAACCTGACTCTTTCCTCGCCCACATCCTGTCCCTCTCTTCCATAAGTTGTTGTGAGGTGAACATTATGCCGCAGCTCTTGCAGACGTATTGCTTAACGGCTGGGTCGTATGTGAGTTCACCGCCGCACTCCGGACAATAGCTTGCCATATGCCTGATGCATCTCTGAGGTCTTCAGCAAATCATCGATCTATCATGTCTTCTTATAGGATTTGGGATCGATCCTGGAGTTTATGGGTTGCTGGCACGTAGTAGTGCTCACCGACCTCCCTCTGCTCCCTGTCGAGCCTGCTCCCCGTCTTGTTAACCCTTGGCCTGCCAGAGTCTGGGTCTCTCCTGAAGGTCATTCGCATCCTTGAGAGGAAGGCGTTCATTCCTTCTCTCAGCGACACCGGCTTCCTGGCCACTCCATGAACTCCAGGCTTACCCTCGAATATCATCAGGCGGTCCGATACAAAGTCCTGCGTGACTATGTCATGTTCGACGACGAATATGAAGGCCCCCTTCTCCTCAGCAACTCTCCGGATCATCTTGGCTACAGCCAGCCTCTCCTCAACATCGAGGTATGCGCTCGGCTCATCGAGTAGATAGATGTTGGCTTGCCTGGCTAGGCAGGCTGCTACCGCCACCCTCTGGAGCTCGCCTCCGCTGAGCTCCTTCAGATTCCTATCGAGAAGCTTTCGGAGACTCAGAGGTTTCAAAAACTCATTCTCGAAATGATCTGTTCCAAAACTCGGTGAGATGTTCGAGAGCAATGCCTGAACCTCGCCAGAGTATTCTGTGGCTATGTATTGTGGCTTATAGCTTACTGCATATCCTGCCAGGGGTGACTGGTTCTCAGCGCGGTCGCCGTTAACCCCAACCAACATCTTGATGAAGGTAGTCTTACCTATCCCGTTTGGACCCAGTATCCCGATGACCTCCCCCTGCGTGATCTCACCAGGCTCAACGTCTAAGGTGAAGCTGCCCCTGGTCTCAGTCATTCTATTCCATTTGATCTTCATTCCGCCCTCGCTCTTGGTCTCTCTGGCAGGTCTTACATGGAATCTTATCGGCTCGGGCCTGAACCTCATGTTCTCGTCAGGTATGAAACCTTCCAAGTACGTGTTTATGCCTGCGCCTACGCCATGGGCATGTGAGACTATTCCGTAGACGCCTGGCTCACCGTAGAGAAGGCAGACTTGGTCTGAGAGGTAGTCAAGCATGGCCAAGTCATGTTCAGCGACTATAATGACCTCTTCCCCCCCAGCCAATCCTCTGATGGTCTTTGAGACGCGAATCCTCTGGTCGACGTCGAGGTGGCTTGAAGGCTCATCGAAGATGTAGACGTCGGCTCGGCGCGAGACCGTCGCCGCGATGGCTACACGTTGAAGCTCCCCCCCACTCAACACGCCGATCTGTCGGTTCAAGAACTCCTGGAGTTGCAACTCCTTAATGAGTTCAGCCATCCGACCCGTCTCATCCACCCTCTCCAATAGTCCAGAGACTTTACCTTTCACAGCCTTGGGGATCCGATCGACGTACTGAGGTTTGTAGGCGACTCTGAGCCTGCCCTTCGACAGTCTCTCGAAGTAAGCATGAAGAGTGGAACCCTTGAACTTCTGAATTATCTGTGCCCAGTCAGGAGGGGAAGCATATTCTCCAAGGTTGGGTTTCAGCTCGCCGGCTAGGATCCGGAGGGCTGTCGTCTTCCCTGAGCCGTTCCTGCCGAGGAGCCCAGTGACCAGCCCGGCCTGGGGTGTGGGTAGTCGGTACAGCTTGAAGAGGTTCTGGCCATACCTATGGCTGCATTCATCCTCCAGCTCTTCAGGCAGATTGACTATAGTGATAGCCTTGAATGGGCATTTCTTCACACAGATCCCGCAGCCTGTGCAAAGGGACTCAGATATTACCGGAGTCTTCTCCGACTCGACGAACCTTATGGTCTCGATCCTCGTTCTGACCCTGGGGCAGAACTTTACACATGCGAGATCGCAGTCTCTCGGCCTGCAGACATCCCTATCCAGTACCGCAACTCTACCCATCAAATCCATCCGGCAGAGAATTTGGGAGACGACACTAGACTAATTGAAAGAAAGAGATTGGAGGCGGCTGGGCTACCACTCCTCTTCTTCCCAACCTTCCTCTTCGCCCCACTCTTCCTCCTCACTAGGCTCTTCTTCATCGCTCCACTCTATCTTTCTTATCAACAAGTGTGAGACTCCCCACTTGCTGAGGGATTAACCTGCGTAGAAGACGTTTGCTTTTTAAGGTTTGTGGTCTATGGGGCTGTTGCGCGATGGTTTTGCGTTCCCCTTCGCGCATCTAAGGGAAGACGGTGGAGAATAGAGTAGGAGCACTTATGTACGGGCATACGGTCTGGCAGATCAGGAACTGCCCTTCGGCATCCAAGACTACGATCAGAGCCATGAAATTACTCGGCTCACCTAGTATAGTGTCAACTGGCAGATGATACGCTTCGCGGAGTCCGTTGAGAACTTTCAGTCATCTATGATACTCGAGGAGGAAATCGATTCCACGGCTTCTGGAACCTTGGACAATGTATCAACGATGGCATCCGGCTCGTAGATTCGTTCCGATACCTCTTCCCATTCTCCTACAAAGCAACTCCTCATACCAGCTCTTAGCGAGCCGACAACGTCATCTGTGTATGAGTTGCCAACAAAGACAGCCTCCTCGGACTCTACACCCATCTCACGCAGAGCAAAGTGAAACACTCCTGGATAGGGTTTGCGAATACCAAGCTCGGCTGACGTGACCACACACTCGAAGAACCTGTTGAGGCCCAGACGCTGGATCACACCATACGAAACCCTCTCCGAAGACGTGTTCGTTACTACTCCGAGACGGTACTTTGAAATCAATGTCTCCAAGACCCATTCGGTTCCAGGGAGCAGAGCCGCCGAGTTAACTCTCGCCTCTACTAGGTGGTTCTCAGCGATTCGAATAACCTCATCTGCGATATTCCTGTCGCAGAGTCTGTAGATCAGACTTCCAAGCCATGACTTCATAGGGATCTCCACTGAGAAGCGCTCGCGCAGATCGTTGACAATCTGATAGTTCCTCCAGTATTCCTCCAAGAGACACCCCTCAGATATGGTGTAGCCTTTTGAAGCGATGATTGCACTCAAGGATCTCAGAGCACCTTCATCCACAAGTCGGTCCTCTATATTCCTTGAAGTCAAGGTTCCCCCGAGGTCGAAGAGCACAGCCTTCAGTGACATACTGGACCTCCCCCAATGGATGCCCAGATCTTCAAGATCGCAGATCAGGGCTTTCTGGAAGATACTTCAGACATTTAAGATTGCGTGTTCTCTCCTGATACGCCTGAGACTCATTAGGTACGCAGCCTATTCGGCTCATGTAGACAAGAATAGTCGTTGCTCGGTGAGACTTATACGGTAACGAGATCAAGAGATGGAAAGCTGTTGAGAAGCTTGAAAACCTTTGATATCGAGATAATCTCTATTGGAAGTGAGCTCTGCTATGGGAAAGTCTCAGATTCGAATTCGTTCTGGCTTGCTGACCGGATTACACGACTAGGTGGCACTGTCAGTAGAATAACCTGCATCAGGGATGATGAAGCCCAGATCTCAGAAGTCCTTGATGAGTCTCTGAAGAGAAGGCCGAGGTTTCTGCTTGTTACCGGAGGACTAGGACCGACAAAAGATGACAAGACGGTCAACGCAATCTCAAGGCTGACCAAGAGTGAGATAGTGATCGATGAGGCGACCGTCGAAAGAGCCTGCCAAAAGAAAGGTGTTCCAAGAGAGAGACTGCCAACGCATTTCATCAGGATGGCTAGAACCCTCTCAGGCGCAGAGACATTCGCCAACCCGGTTGGGATCTCCCCAGCCTCTATTATGAAGATCGATGAAACGACCCTCATATTGATGCCGGGCCCGCCGAAGGAGGTTCAGGCGATATTCCAAGACCACATATCACCTCTGATAGAGGGCAGTATCCCCCGCAGGAGCCATTCATGTCGAGTAGTTGTGGATATGGTAGAGTCGGATTTGAGCCCAATCATTGAGGATGTTGAGAGGGAATTCAGGGAGGTATACCTGAAACCGCTGGTCAGCGAGTACGACAGGATCACCGGTCTCCCCGTAGAGGTGATAGTATTCGGAGTTAATGATGAAGCTTGCATTCAAAGGATCAGTGACGTTGTACGATTCTTGGAGGAGGCCGTTCGAGAAAAGGGGTACAGACTAGCCACTGTATCAAAGGGAGAAAGCATCGACGCCTGAGGTGTGCCGTTGATAAGGGAAATGCAAGGTTACGGTCGGTACGTTCTCATTGAAGGGTTGACCGCTGATAAGCCGATCAGGTTCGAAGAGCTTATGCGCAGGCTTACAGTGGAGGCTCCCAACAGCCTGATCCAGATCATGGACGGGAGAGGGATAGTTGGGTACGAACACGTGTTCTTCGCCGTCCTCAACTCGTTTAAGGCCAGCCGGAACCGTCAGATGATATGTGAGGATCTCAATCTTGAGATTATGGTCTACGCGTCGACCCAACGCCAGATCAAGAACGGCATAGAGATGCTTGGAGTGAAGGGGGACTCAAAGCAACTCGTCTTGGCGGCGGTATCAGAAGATCCAGGGGAGCTTTTGAAGCTGCAGGAGGCAGTCTCCGGCTTCGAGGACCTTCACCTCGACAGCTCAGTCCTCACGTCATGGAGTCAGGATAGACTTGACAGAGCAAAGAAGATCTTCGGGGTGTCAGATGAAGAATTTGAGTCTGTCTGCCTTAAAGACCTCCCGGCTAATGAAGTCCTTGAGAAGTTGGTTATAGAGAAGATGGCGCTTCTCTCTATCAGCGTCTGAGTCTCCGCCTCTCCTTCTCGACTGCGAATGTGGCACCTGGAGGTATGAGGGAAAGCCCAGCGAGGTCAGAGATAACCTCCACCAAGAGTATCTTGTCTGGGGATTCTAGATCGACTCGCCTGTCAATCTTCGAAGCCACCGCCTCAACTATCGCGCTGCTTCTCAGATTGCTATGCCTCTTCCTCACCGTTACACGATAAGATTCACCATCACCTATCCTGCGAGATAACTCATGGCCAAGTCTCGCTATCTCAGGCAGTCCAGCTTTGACAACGCTCTCTATCGGAGTGACCTTCAGGATATATCGAAGCTCCCAAGGCCTTGAGTAGAAGACGTCTCGCAGCCGTGAGGTGGCCTCCAACGGGTCAAGTGACGTATATGCTACAATGAGTCCTACAGCAGGGGTCACGTCAACTTCCGGCCTGCTGTCACCCAACTCGTTCAGCAGGTACCATGCCTCGCGACATGCGTTCCGCTCATTTCCACGTGAGGTCGATATGAGAAGATTGAACCTTTCCAGCATATACTCGACCCTACAGCGAATGGGACCTCATCGATAATACACTTTCCTCAACTTCCATGCAGAGTCAAAGACTTGACTCTGACCTTCCCCGCCCCAATCCTTCATTCAGCCCCTCAGCCTCTACCAGACCAGTTGGCCAGCCAGAAGAGCTGACGTGAACATCATGAAGAGCCCGATCGATATTGCCAGCGGCAGACCTGGAAAGTAGTCCCTGGTCTCCAGGACTCTTATCCCCAAGTAAGCCCCGAGCAGCGTGCCGAGTGAGGAGAGCAAGTAGCATGAAATGCCAAAGTCCAAGAGGGCTACTGAGACGAGCATCGAATAGAAGGCCACGTCACCCATGCCGATGTCCACATCCCTTACCGTGAAGACCGCCCCTGCTAAGTCCCTGAGATCCCCGCTCTTGACTAGTCTGCCGATCGGGCCCTTATAGACAGACAGAATGTCGTATACCACCAGAGCCCCTAGAAGTGTGACTGCTGAGAGAAAGGGGATTGAATGTGCAAGAAAGGATCCTATCAAAGCGCCTACCGAAGCCATCGAGAGCGCACGCGTCAGCCCACCTCTCTTGTACATGCAATATAGAATGGCTGAAGTGATGGAAGCCACGATGATCACCGAGGGATACGGGTCAGAGAAGTATACCGAGGCGGCTTCCAGAATTCTCCATGCATACCAGAGTATCAAGGAGAAGGTTACTGAGACAAGAGACACCCTCACCAAGAACTTGACGAGGCCTATACGCTCAGTCTTGATGAGGAGGCAGACGGTGGTCGCGGCAAGGAAGAGCGGAAGTATGAACACCAGCGAATTCAGTGAGGCTCCGACCGGTGTCTCTGGGAACATGGTTAGAAGCTCACGTTGAGCCCCTGTCTCCTCCAAGCAAATGATGAGGATCCCTGTCAGGCACAGTGTCCATGCTTGGGGGAGGATGTGGTCGATTCTGACTTTGAAGCGTTGCAGTCTACCTACCCCGCTCATCCAGTTCTCTTCCCAGCCCAGGCTGTCTCTAACCGGTCTCAGAGGCCTCAGTCCCCAGTATTCATCCTATGGAGTATTCTGATGGCCAAGATCCTCATATGTCGAATTTCTCGCCAGGCCTAGGCGCATAGGCCTCCAGACCCAGTTCCTTTGAAGCCCAGCTCGCAAGTCTGACGCAGTTAGTCTCTTCACCATGCACCGTAAAGATCTTTACCTTCCTCCCAAGTTTTGATAGCATAGCCTCAAGGTCACTGCGACCACCATGAGATGTAAAATCGAACTGTTTGACTTCAGCCTCCACCTTCCTCGACCTGCCCTGGATCATGAATCTCTTCTTCTCAAGGAGGACGCTTCCAGGAGTCCCAGGTATCTGGAAGCTTACCAGGAAGACTCCGTTTTCCTTCTTCTTGGCTATCTGCTCCATGTAGAACATCGCTGCACCCCCCTTAAGCATGCCAGCGGGTGAAACTATGACAGAAGGTGTCCTAACAGCTCTTCTCCTATCATTCCAGCCGCTTATCCAGATAGTCTTCTTCACCGCCTTCCTGAAGAGATCCTCGTCCCTCAGTGAGCTTGAATGGTTCATGAGTATCTCGGTGGCATCAAGCGCCATCCCATCCATAAAGACTGGGTACTTGAAGTTATGTGCAGCGAGGACAGTCGCGATCTCCTGGGATCTCCCCACCCCGAATGCAGGGACCAAGGCAACCCCTCCCCTCTCCACAACCTCTGCTGCTTCTGACACGAACTCTCTCTCGACTGACAGCCTGTCAGGGTGATCTGTGGTAGCGTATGTCGACTCAGTGATTACTGCATCAATGTCACCGTAGTCTTGGTCCGCAGCCGCCAGAGTCTTCGTCCCGTTTGTGTTGAAGTCTCCAGTGTACAGGAGGCGCTTGCCTTCAGCCTCGATGAGGACCTGGCAGCTGCCAGGTATATGCCCTGCATTAAGCAGCCTAGCCTTCACTCCTGCAAGATCAAACTCCTTCCCATAAGGGATCGATGTACAGTTCTCCATCATCGCCTCGAGATCGACATACTCGTATGGAAGAAAGTACCCGCTGAGATGGAGGAAGTCCTTGATGAGCAGACGTGTGAACTCGAAAGTTGGAGCGACCCCATACAGTGGTAGACGTCGACGCAGGTAGAAGAGCGGGAGTAGGCCGCTGTGGTCCAGATGGGCATGTGATAGAAAGACCGCATCCAGGTCTTTCGGTGAGATGTGCGTCGGGAAGCCGATAGAGTCGTTCATCATGACTCCGTAGTCGAGGAGGCACCTTCTCAGGCCGACCTCGACGGCCACCGCTGACCTGCCCACCTCTCTACACGCACCCAGGAATATGAGTCTCAAGTCTCGGACACTCAAGCCTCTGCTTTGAAGACTTCACTATTCAACTGACTCCTAATAAACCGTGAAGATCGAAGCGGTCTCGCGCCGCCTGACGCGTCGACATTCTCAGAAATGCTTTAATCAGGGGGTTACTCTTGGGGCAAACGTACAGAACTGGGCTCAGAATTGACTGTTCAGATCAATGTGATCAAGGGTAACTATAGGGGCTCAACATTCGTCACGGGCTTCCATGGGATTGGAGAGACAGGCTATATCGCTACCTCCTTCCTCGTCCACGCACTGCAAGCCAAGAGGATCGGATTCATCGAGGTGGAGCACCCTCCCCCATTCGTAAACTCGACAAATGAGGCTCTCGTCACGCCATTCGAGATCTATAGGAGAGGGAGACTGGTCATCGCAAAGTTGGAGTTCTCACCCCACAAGAGCGAGGAGTCTGAGTTTCTCAAGGCCTTGTCTTCATGGGTGACTGGAGAAAGGTTCAGCGAAGCGATATTGATAGGTGGGTTAGACTCGAGCTTCAGGAGAGGAGGCTCACCTCTCAGAGTCGTGCACACTAGGGCATACCAGGTCAGAGCCAAGACCCTCAATCCACCTAGACTCGAGGAGGAACTGTTCGTCTACGGCCCACTCGCTATTATGCTGAGCGAGTTTGAGATACATGATTTCCCAGCCTTGGCTATTCTGCCGTATGCCTCCGCTTCAAGGCCTGACCCGGCTGCTGCTGCCGTAGCCATCAGAACGATCAGCAAGCTGCACAATATCAGAGTCAATGTCTCTGATCTGGAGAGGGATGCGAACGAGATTGAAGCTGAGATTGCGCAGAGAATGAAGCAGACACATAGGTCACTTCAAGGCATGTTCGTGTAGGAGTTTAAGATACAATATCCGTTGATCAGCCCCTGAGGGCGCAGCCCCCAAACCATTATGGGGGGCATCCACACACGGCTAGGCGCCGCCGCAGCGTCCTTGAGCCCTTCTGAGTATTGAGTGCAGCCTATCCACAGACTCAGGACTCCAAGGATCCTTGCGGCAGTGGTTTATCATCAGCCTCTTTCCGGTCTCCAGACAGGCCTCCCTGACCTTAGATGTGACTCTCCTTGACCATGCGTCAACCGTGGCCTGGATTATGACCCGCCGATACGTAGAACTCCGGAGATACCTCGATACATGTTCCGCCGCGTCTCTGGCCGTATCTGGATCTGAGCAGTTGCTGACCTCAGTCTGCGCTACAGGGTAGACCTCACACAGCTCCATGGGGACGACTCCGTAAGGCTCCACGTAGAAGCAGGTGTGGAAAACCTCAGAACGCTCAATAGGTGCTATCATACTCTTGACCTTCCTATCCAGACTGAAGGGTCTTGTTGGAGGCCGCGGCAACATAAGCAGTATCTTGGCTTTCGACGGTGGAGAGTACTCTTCAGTTACGTGATTCTGAAACCTGAAGATCTCAGGCCTGTTAAGATCCAGCCGGTCGAAGAAGAAGATGCCCCTCCTCTTTGAGAATGGTGAGTGGCGTTCAAGGAGCATGCGGTGCTCGCTAAGCTCAAGGACTGATTCGAAGAGCCTAGGATGAGACCTCATCCTCTGCATCACCAGTTCCCATAGCCTCCCCTCAACTATGCTCTGTTTGATCCTCCGCATCTCCTCCAAGCATGCATAGAGGTTATGGATCGACAGTTCCCTGGTTCTCTCGCGTCCAGGGGAATCGGCAAGTTCTTTAGGGCTGGCTCTACTGCAGACGCTGCAGGAGCAGGGCAGATACTCCAAGTCCTCAAGCCTCATTGTCCCATTCACTGTGAGGTACCTTCCCTTCCTCGCGTATATGGCGTAGGATGCTGAGTCGAAGAGGTCGCATCCAAGTGAGACGGCTAAGGCTAACATCGAGGGGTGACCTCCTCCGAAGAGGTGCAGGGGCCTGCAGGGTGGGATATGTTCTTTGCATGTAAGGATCATGCGAAGGAGTTCCCGGTACATGTACTGCTCCATTATCTGTGTCGGGCTTCCCAAGGCGAGGATCTGGAAAGGCCTCCTAGCCATCGCCTCTGCGCATCTCGCCACCAAGCCTGGGTGGATGCCACCTTGGATAGGCCCAACCCAGAGGATATCACTCCTTTCGATGATGCGTATGGCCTCGTCAGCTCTCCTTATGGTCTCTGTCACTGTTCTCTCCGCATATTCTCTGTCAGGAGTCAAACCTGTAGGAATGTCCAGGATGACAGCTATGTCAGAGCCTACACGTTCCTGAAATCTTATTATCTCCGGCTGAGTCAGCTCTATCTCACCATAGGTGAGTATCTGGTATGCTCCCGAGTCCATGGCAACTACGCCTGGGAAGCCGAGGAGTTCATGTATGCCGGTTTCCTTCTCAGAACCGAAGGCTTTGCAGGCCAAGTAGGCGTTAGTCATCACCCCCTTGAATCCCATCTCCCACATCTCAGACGGCTGCACTGGCTGAATGCTCGGGTGGACCACAGGGAAGAGGTATGGAGTCTCGATCACCCCCTTCTTAGTGTGAAGCTTTCCAACTCTCCCCAGAACATCCTTGTCGGTCACTTCGAAAACAGCGCAACTTCCGGCTGAAGGACTACCGGTCAAGTCAAGCCCTCTCCCCGCCTCTAGACCAGCGTAACCTTATGTGAATTACGCTGATTCGGAAACTTGTTAAGCGGGTGGACCAGTACGGTTGTCCTCGGTGATGTAGATGCCATTTGTTCAAGTCAACCTTGTTGAAGGGCGAAGTCAAGACCAGATAGAGAGGCTCGCCGAAGCTATCACAGAGGCATTCACCAAGATACTGGGTGTCTCGAAGGAGCTCGTCTGGATCGAATTCAACGAGATGCGGAAGGACAGGTTTGCGCAGGGAGGGGTTCTGAGAATCAAGCGGCAGCCCTGAGGCCGCTTTGCCGATGTGAACCCGATTCAGGAGGAGCCCAGCAACGACGATCATAACATCCTTCTCTGAGAGTCCGCGGTTGATCGATCCGGTATTAGTGGAGGCGCTGCCGGGGATAGGCTTCGTAGCCAGCATAGCTGGGCTTCACCTGATAAGGGAGATCCAAGCGAGACGCTTCTGCATACTTCGCTCATCATCTTTCCAGCCCTTAGCTATAACCACCGATGATGGTGAAGTCAGGGCGCCGATGAACGAGCTATACTTCGCGAAGACTGGAAGCGGGAAGGACCTCATCATCCTCTACGGTAACTCGCAGGCACTCACTGTTGAAGGCCAATATGAGCTCTCATCAAAGATCCTGGATATCTCAGAGAGCCTCGGTTGCAGGAGCATTGTGACTGTCGGAGGCCTCAAGAGGGATCCTCCTGTCGACTCACCTAAGATCTTCTGCACAGCCACGGACAAGCAGACTCTTCAGGAGGCCATTCTCCTAGGCGCCTCCACCATTCAGGGGAGGGTCTATGGAGCGGCGGGACTACTTCTAGGTCTGGGCAGGCTCCGCGGCATGCGGGGCTGCTGCATACTAGTCGAGACTCTAGGCCTCTATCCGGATGTCTTGGCTGCTAGGGTGGCACTCGATTTCCTTTCAAGACTCCTCGGACTGACCTTGGACGTCTCAAGACTGGATAGGGCTGTCGAGGCGATACAGAAACTTCTCGGCGGTCCAAGCCATCAGTTCGGTGTCAAGAGGGAATAGTCAGACAGACTTCTCCCTTTCCCTCATGAACTCCTCATAGACTCTCTGAACCCGCTCGGCAGCAGGGCCTCTGCCCTCTATCAACCCTTTCTCAGTGACTCTGATCTTGTCCATGACGACTATGACTCCGGCTTCCTCAACGATCCTAACCATCTTCGGGAATACTCTCTCAAGCCTCTCCGCGAGGCTGCGGAGGTCGAAGGGCATCTCAAGCCCACATAATTCCAGGATCGCCCTGCCATTGATGAAGATCCTTCCGGTCTCTGCTCCAGATTCATCCTTTACGTTAGCCAAGCATACGCTGAGCGTATTCGCGTCCACCCCGTAGAGTGTGCCTGTATACGTCTTGCCTGTAGACGTGTGAACGCTTACCAGTCTCTGAAGGAGTGATGAAAGCTCTTCTCTAAATCTTCTCTCCGCGACCGATGACATTCAAGCATAACCACATAGACTCATTACGTCCCGGCTCCTTTTATCACTTTGGCAGAGACGTGCGGGAGCATCTACAGGATTCCTCTCCTCTTGATCTCCATTATCGTTCTTAAAGCCTCACGAGGTGAGCTGACAAAGGAGATAGCGCCTGACATCGGGCTCTTGAGATTGATCCTCTTGTTGCAGTAGGAACAGGTATGTGACTTAGCCGTCGCTAGAACTAGCTGTAGCCTGCCACATCCAGCACATTTGATTATTGCATACTTCTTCTTACCAGATCTGGGAATCGTCACGTTGCTGCTAACTCCGCCCGGTCCGATAACCTTCCTCAATGTAGGACAGAATCTCTGGAAGTCCACCTTCACTATCGAGCCTGTTGATCCAGTCTACATGGGGGGGAGCATATCTGGAGCTGCCCCTCAAGATCCTAAGTATCGCCGAAGCGACCTCCGATGGATCCTTCTCGGAGGCATCTATCTCGCAGACCCTTCTGACGCCGAATGACTTGACGGCCTCGCTTAGACAGACATCCAGGATCTCGGCGGCGATGTTCTCGGCGATCTTGCTTCTTGAGTATCCCTTCTGTCTAAGCCTTGAGAGTAGTCGTCTCGGGTCGCATCTGAGGACGAAGACTCGGGATGGAGCGAGCTCTTTTAGAGAAGGTACTAGATGCCCTTCAAGTATGATGCCGGTTCCCAGCCTATTCACAGTATCTTTGAGCACTCTTGAGAGCCTCTCCAGATCAATATGATAGGTGCGGGCGGTCCTGTCGTATTTGATCGCAAGGCCCTCTCTGAGAGCCAGTCTTCCACAGTCTACATGACTCCAATGCAGTCTTCTGGCCAATATCCTGCAGACAGCTGTCTTTCCTACGCCCGGTGTCCCTGCCACCATGATCAGGCTTCTCAACCTGACAGGCATCACCGCTGTTTAGTGCTCCGGGCGGGAGTCTCAGCAGAACTCATCTCTGCATTTGAACCCGCGTCGGCGGCTCGAGAGGCCGTCATACTTTCGGCGTGGCTTGACCGGGCTATACTACCGGAGCACAATACTGAACCACTGTACTATCGTTAAATATGTTTGCATTCGTTGGATGTGCAGGTACAGGATCTGGTCTGCGAAATATCCTGGAGGGACGGGCTAGGTCTTTGGGAACCTCTTCGCCGCCAGCTTGATATCTTCCGCCCTCACCGTCCTCCTCCCAGCATGAGATGCAAGCTCAATCGCGTCCTTGCTTATCTGCACAGCCATATCCTCGAGGACTTCCCTTAATGCTTCTACAGCGCCGTCCCCTACCCTTGATGCACCCGCTTTCTCGATGAGCCTATGGACAGCGGCCGTTGAGAGGTCACCTTCAGCCATGGAAGTTCACGGACTATCCAAGAAATCGCTCAATATTTAAGAATTCTTCATTAAAGAGCCTGAAGCCGCTTTAAGCCTTTGATCAAGTTAAGAATCCATATTCAGGAAATATTTGAAGCTCCAAGATTCAGGGATTTGGAACCCAAACATTTTTAGTCGCGAGAAGGGTCTATCTGGCTCCAAAGTGCTCCGGGACTGGAATGGAGAATCTTGGGCAAAGTGAGGGCGTCTGTAATCAAGAAGGTTGCAGAGGAGCTGCTGCAACAGCACAGGGAACAGGTCACGATGGACTTTGAGGCGAACAAGCAACTGGTGGCTCAATATGTCGATATAAGGACGAAGAGGATGAGGAACAGGATCGCGGGGTACCTGACCGGGCTTAAGCGGGTTGAAGAGCATCGAAAGCAACATATGATGGCGCCAGCCGCAGTCGCCCCGCCTGAAGAGGAGAGAGGCAAGTAGGCCGCTCCTCCCTCTCCCGAAAGCGTTTAAATACATATTGTGCAGCATAAGACTCTCACCACAATCTCGTTGGAGGATGAATGCCATGTCAAAGGAACCGAATACAGTGTTCGTAGGACGCAAACCCACCATGAACTATGTGCTGGCCGTGATAACCCTCTTCGGCTCAGGGGACACGAAGGAGGTCACCCTTAAGGCGAGGGGGCAGGCTATAACGACCGCGGTGGACGTTGCGGAGATAACCAGACGTAGATTCATGGAGAACCTTAAGGTCGAGCGGGTAAACCTCGGGACTGAGGACATCCCCATGCAGGAAGGCGGTACCAGGTCGGTCTCGACGATCGAGATAACATTAACGAAGTCAAGCTAAGACAAACCTTCCTGCCATTCTGCAGAAACCTGCCTCAGCTGGAGGGCGCCAGTTGACCGGCCGAGCCTCTAGCGCCTCCCACACCTCCTGTTCTGGGGGTTTGGATGAGGCAGATCTTCACCTAGCCTGTGTGGGCATCAGATGAGGCGTAGCCTCTGCACGGAACCTGACAGAGCATGGGCCCTACGCTACCTGAGGGAGGCGAAGGTAGACCTCTCCCTGACTGAGGAGCTGAACACTCCTGAATCCCTGCTGGAGCTGGTGGCTCTGGCGTTGAGGAAAGCTCAGCTAGCTATCCAATACGCCGTGGGTCAACCGGAATATCTGGAGCTTGCAGTAACCCAGGCAGCTCTAGGAAGGATGCAGGCCGTTGAGCCTCCGGTCGGGGTTCTTCTCATTAACGAGGATCACCGAGGGGGCGACCCAGAAATCGGAGCTCCTGAAGGTGGCGGAGGTAGCCGTGAGCACAGCCGAGACTATCGTCTCGGAGATTATTGGCTAGGTCAAGTTTTCTTGGGCACTGTCAGGGTTAGGCTCTTAGGAGCTTTCAGATGGGCTTCAGGCATGGATCAGGTTGAGCTCGAGATCCCTGAGGGAGCAGATGTGAGAGGCGTGCTTGAAGCCCTCTTTACCCAAACGGCTGGTTTGAGGTCGATCATCGGCAAGTACACAGACCTCGGCTTAAGGTCTAGCATGGTGATCCTCGTTAATGAGGTTGAGGTGGAACTTCTAGGGGGGCTTGAGACCCCTCTTCAGGCAGGAGACACTCTTACATTAATCCCGACTGCTCATGGAGGCTAAGGGGGATAGTGGCCCTACGCTTCCACGATCGCGCAGGTCAGCCTCTTCAATATCTCCTCAGCCTTTAAGCTAGATACTTTGAGCGTGTAGAGTCTCCTCGGAGTCCTCAACTTGAGCTTGACGGAGTCTCCAGACCTTCTGACACGGCACTCCAGAGCTGATTCCGAGAGCTTAACGAACGATTCCTCATCCATGATCTCAGAGGGCAATCCATCCACCTCAGGAGACTGAATCGATACTCTTCAAGCATATAAGTGGTTACCCAGAGAGCGTTCAAGTAAACCTCTTGATTAAGAGGTTGGTCGCTTCGCCTCTCCGGAGCTACAGAGTAGTTTCTACCATCTCACAAACCTAAGTAATCTAACCGTTCAGTATCGAGCATCATGCGGCCGATAGATACATTGGAGGAGATGAAGACACTGTGTGAAGAGACTGATCTACCTGTATTTTTCACCCGCCCCACTCTGGACCACCCCCCAAAAAAACTCTATTTTGGAGATGAAAATCTTGACAGGTTATTTCAGGGATTCAGACCTAGACAGATCATCTACCTCTACGGTTCTGAAAAGTGTTTGCATCTTGCCGAGGTTCTTTGCGTAAGAGCACAGCTTCCAGTAATTAAAGGTGGGATC
>JAGTQV010000144.1 GCA_018397035.1 Candidatus Bathyarchaeota archaeon
TGAGACCGGTTCAGGCATAGTCCCCTTCCAGTACAGGCGCAGCAACTATGTAAACGCGATTCAGTGGGGGATCGGCCTTGAACTTGCACTTATGGTGGAGGATCCCTGGAGGGTCTTCTTGACTACCGACCATCCTAATGGTGGGCCATTCACAGCCTACCCAAGAGTCATCGCTTGGCTCATGAGTAAAAAGGCACGCGAGAGAACCATGTCAAAGATGAACAGGACAGCAAGGAGGCGTCTGGACCTACCTGGACTCGACCGGGAATATACTCTGGAAGAGATCTCGATAATCACTAGGGCTGCACCGGCCAAATCCCTTGGGTTGAGTAGTAAAGGTCACCTCGGCATAGGCGCTGATGCTGATGTGGCAGTATATGACCTCGACGCTTCAAAAAACTACCTCGAAAAGAATCCGAGCATGATCAAGAGAACCTTCACGGAAGCGTACTTGACTGTGAAGGATGGGAAGATAGTCTCGAAGAGAGGTGAGGTAACGAGTGCGCCAGCTGGCAGGACCTTCTACGTCGACTGCGAGCTCTCACCTGAGCTCGAGTCTGATTTGGTGAGGGAGCTTAGGATGAAGTTCAGAGACTACTACACAATCGAGATAGACAACTACCCGATACTAGACAGCTTCCTTAGATCTCCTTCAAGGATCCCATGTCGAGGAGAGGTCTAACCTACCTTGGGACTTGTACTGGAGCTCAAACGTCCCCTGAAAAGTCCAGTCCATCTGGACGTGCTCTCAACCGATAGGCTAGCTGGAATCGGGGCGAGAGAGGTTGCCGACCTTGATGTCTGGGAAGGCAACAGAAAGGTCAAGATAAGAACCCTGTTCAACATAAGGGGGGAGGCCGATACAGATCTTCAAGTAGCGACCTTAACGGTTGTTGGCAACCTCTCAGCGACCCGTCGAATCGGCTACAAAATGACCGCTGGCAACCTCTACATAAGGGGTGAGGGAGGGATGTATATCGGCGAATCGATGCGGGGTGGGCGGATAGTCGTAGAAGGCAATGCAGGTTCATGGCTTGGTTCGGGGATGAAGTCTGGGATGATAGAGGTCAGAGGCAACGCAGGTGACTTTATTGGTGCAGCGAGCCGTGGTTCAAGGAAGGGAATGGATGGAGGGAGCATACTGGTAAGGGGTAGTGGTGGAAGCAATGTCGGTTCTTTCATGCGTTCAGGAACGATAAGGATCCTTGGAGACGCAGAAATGTTTCTAGGTGTCCACATGCAGGGAGGGACAATACATGTCGAAGGCAACTGCACGGGAAGAGCTGGAGCCCACATGACGGGAGGAAAGATAGTCGTATCAGGCTACTTGCCTAATCCGCTACCGAGCTTCTCCTTTGAGGAGATTAGGGAACAGACGAGAATAGAGAATGAGGCCATCCGCGGGCCATTCTATGTCTTCTCAGGCGATAACAACATCGACGGTGACGGAAGGCTCTTTGTAAGCATAGGACGTAACCCTCAAATGAGATGGTGTGAGAGGTTCCTCGAGGAGTAGGTGTCATGCCCAAGGGAAAGAGCGTGAATGCTGAAGCGGCTAGAATAATCAAAAGCGCAATCGAGGATCATGAGTTCTACCATTTCGCCGTGGACTCAAGCAGGAAGGTAACCATTGTTGATGCAGGAGTTAACACCATTGGAAGTGCGTTGGCCGGAGTCTTGGTCACTGACATCTGCCTGGGCGGCCTCGGAAAGACTCATCTTACATTTAAGAAGTACGGGAGTGATCACTTGCCATCAGTATTCGTTGAGATATGGTCACCGGCAGTAGCCACTCTTGGGTCACAGTATGCAGGCTGGGAGATCAAGACAGAGGATTACTTTGCAATGGGCTCCGGACCTGCTAGGGCGCTCGCCCTGAAGCCGAGAAACCTCTATGAGAAGATCGGCTATCGAGACCAAGCTGATGAGGCAGTCTTAGTTCTCGAGTCTGAAAAACTTCCGACCCAAACCGCTATAGAATATCTTGTGGATGAGTGTGATGTATCACCGGAAGACCTCTACCTCGTTGTCACGCCCACATCTTCTCTTGCGGGATCAGTGCAGATAGCAGGTAGAGTTGTTGAGACTGGCGTCCACAAACTTGTTGAGCTGGGAATGGATCCGAAGTCGATAGTTTTTGGTTCAGGATTTGCGCCCCTCCCGCCTGTCCATCCTAACCCAGCCAGAGCGATGGGGAGGACCAACGATGCGATACTGTATGGTGGTGTTACACACTACACTGTCAACATGGATGACGATGAGACGCTGATGAGACTTGTCTCCGCGGCGCCATCATCAACTTCACGTCACTACGGAAAACCCTTCTATGAAATACTTAAAGACGCAAAGTATGACTTCTACAAAATTGACCCTGACCTCTTCGCTCCATCAGTTGTATCTGTCAGTAACATGAAGACAGGCTTCACCTATACTGCTGGTCAAGTAAACGAGGATATCCTCAGAGAAGTACTCGGCCAGCGTAGGCTGCCGAAGGTCGATCACCAAACCTAGATCTTGCGTGCGGCAGCCTCAATCGCCACGACGAAAGGCTCCCAGTAATCGGCTACTGGCGGTGAATAACAGGTGTCAATCACAGCGACATCATAAACTGTAAGACCTTTCTGGATTGCGATCGACGCCATGTTTATCCTCTGAGTGACTTCCTCCCCACCGACTATCTGAGCTCCAACTATCTTGCCCGTCTCAACTTCCATAACCACCTTTACCTTTATGTCCGCCCCACCTGGGTAGTAGTGCGCCCGGGTCTTAGCTGTGATCGTGCCGGTCACTACGTCCAGCCCAGAGCTCTGGGCCCTTTTTTCCGTCAGCCCTGTCTGGCCCACCTCAAGCTCGAGGAATCTGGTCACTGAAGAGCCCAGAACACTCGGCAACGCTGATTTGCCGCCTGCAGCATTAATGCCGGCGGTCTTACCCTGCCTGACCGCTGTAGTCCCGAGCTGTGGTGAGGTCGGTGCACCAGTCACCATGTCTATTGTTTCAGAGCAGTCGCCTGCGGCATAGACCCCGTCTAAGCTTGTGCGCATATGTTCGTCAACTTTGACGCATCCTGTTTTCCCGATCTCAGCACCTGCCTTCCTCAGAAGCTCGACCTGCGGCCTTACTCCTGTAGCTAATACTACCATGTCGGCTTCAATCCTTGATCCCGCCACGGAGACTGCCGAGACCGCATCGTCACCGATTATCTCGTCAACTCTCTTGTCGACTATGACCTCGATCCCGCTCTTCCTCAGATGTTCATGAACAATCCTTGCCATGTCTGAATCTAGCATCATGGGTAAGACTTGCGGAAGGATCTCTACGACGGCGACCTTCAGCCCTCTCTGCCTGAGCGCTGCCGCAACCTCGAGACCTATAAGGCCGGCACCGACAATTACGGCTGATCTTGACCTAGTGATCTGAGCGTCTATCGCTTCGCAATCACTTATCGTCCTGACTACGTAGACGCCGGCTTTGTCGACGCCCTTTACCGGCGGCCGCGCAGCCTTGGCTCCTGTAGCAACTATGAGCCTATCATAGTCTAGACTCTTGATTTCCCCGCCTCTATTCTCGACTTGTACTC
>JAGTQV010000142.1:0-2708 GCA_018397035.1 Candidatus Bathyarchaeota archaeon
CCCCTGCAGACTATTCTTGCAGGCTCACCCAGTTTGCCCTCCACCTCGAAAGAGGCTCCGAGAAGGACCTTGCATAGCTCTATGCATGTCAGAGTATGCATCGTAAGCTCAGAGACCTTTATCTCGGACTCGCCTTCTGCCAGGCCTGCGTAGACGATCAGCTGGTCCCCCATATGCTTATCAACAGGAGCCGATCTCTTGAGGGCCTCCAGCAGGTTCAAGGCTGCTTCCTCACCAACCTTCTCCGCAGGCCTGCCCAGCCTTCCAAGAGCGTCCCCTCCAAGCAGACCTCCTGATGGGAGTGATGCGAAGAGGATGAGGCCGCATCCTGGGTCTACTGAGCACTTGGGATCTCCCTCGCTGAGAGACTCGGTAGCTATCGCCGCGTCGTACCCCTCCTCTGTAAGCTTTTTCTGCGCGGACCTTGCCATCCTCTCAGTGATGTGTTGTGGAAGCCTGCAGCTGTAGGAGACCCCCCATATCCTCTCAGGGCTTCCAAACTTCGTCAGGACAATAGGCTTAAGCCCTCTCACCGGCTTCGAGTACGCCCTAACAACCCCTTGGCCTCTAGGATAGAATCCCCGTCTGAGAAGCTCGATAGATCCTCTGAACCCCATTCTAGTGACTGTTGGCAGAACAATATTCTGGAGGTATTCTATAGCCGGGGCCTTTGGATTATTCGTCCCGCCGGTTACCTCGAGCCTAACCTCACTGGCTGAGAGAGCCATAACAGGCATCAGAGCTTGAAGTATCAGGCTCGTAGATCCGGCTGTCTGGACGTCGACCTTGAATCCGCCTCCTGAAGGCGGGTTAGGTGTGAAGGCTATCTCCCTAGACCCTATCTTGAGCCCCTCAATCTTCGCATTGGTCAAGAGGCCTATCGCATTGAGCGCATTCAGGTGTTGGGCTCTCAATCCTGGAGGAGACCTCTTAGCCCGAACGTTGACTATCCTTATCGGCTTCCCGGTGACTGCGGAGATCGCTGCTGAGAGCCGTAAGACCTGCCCTCCACCCTCAAGCATATCCCCCTGGATCATTATCAAAGCTGCTTGACACCAATGACTCGTGCAGCATTTAACTGATGGATAAAGGCTTTCTGGAGGCTTATTCACTTTGAAGGTAAGATCGATTTGATCACTCTCTCAACCAAGAAGATCGATGGGTTATGGTTTGCTGCAGGTTTGAATGAGGCCGGCGAGGTCGTTCAGACAGGATTCTCGCCTAGCAGGGCGGCACTTCTTAGAGAGATGGCTAGGCGAGCTCCAGGGATCCTAGTCCAGCGTGACGACCCTGAAGGTAAACGAGTCACGATGCTGCTTGGAAAGCTCATTCAGGGGGAGGATGCAGACTTCACATCAAGGATAAGTCTAGAGTCAGTCACCAGATTTCAGAGGTCTATCTACTTGAACCTCAAGAGAATACCTAGGGGCAAGGTCTCGACCTACTCGATAATCGCGGAGGCCGCCGGCCACAAGAGAGCGGCTCGTGCAGCCGGCAACTGTCTCGCTTCAAACCCGCTTCCGCTGATCATCCCATGCCACAGGATCGTCTTATCGAGTCTGAAGATTGGCGGCTACTCCGTCCCTGGTCTAGATCAGGCTCAGGCCCTCCGGCTCAAGGGGAGAATTCTGTTGAGTGAGGGTGTAGAGTATGAAGGGGAGAGTGTTGCTTCAGGATGCCTCTGGAAGCCTGAAGCCTGATCGTGGCAGCCCCCAGAAATCCAGTCCGGCAGGTTATATATATTCTCTCGCGCAGATAGAGCAGGTTGGTCGCCTTGGCTGTTACAGGACTCTACGTAGGCCGTTTTCAGCCGTTCCACCTTGGACACCTCGAGGTCATCAAGCTGATCCTCAGCAAAGTGGATGAACTAGTCGTAGTCATCGGGAGCGCCCAGTACAGTCACACTGAGAAGAACCCCTTCACTGCAGGGGAGAGGGTCATGATGGTTAGGGAGGCGATGAAGGAGGCGAAGATCAGCCTTGACAAAGTCCAAGTCACCCCTGTTACAGATATTGGTGTGCACAGCATCTGGGCATCCCATGTAGCATCATATGTGGGCAAGTATGACATAGTCTTCTCTAACGATCCCCTCACAACACAGCTCTTCAGAGAGGCCGGAGTAAGGGTGGAGAAGATCCCTTTCTTCAGGCGAGAGGTCTACTCGGCAACTGAGATAAGGAGGAGAGTCCTGCTGAATCAGGACTGGGGAGAACTCGTCCCCAAGAGCGTCGGCAAGGTCATAGATTCTGTGGATGGGGTTGAAAGGATAAAGATGCTCGCTCAGACAGATAATCCATTCTAGTGTTGTTCAACTATCGCCTGCGGGGAAAAGGGCTTTCAATCCCAAGACTCTTTTCTCAGTGGCCTTGTTACCTGAATGCTTTCCTTCCCCCACCAGAGATAAGGCGAAATTCGGCATATGCTGCTACACAAGCACTTAAATAGATCGTGAGTACGAGATGAGTTGGCGGCATGTGGAGATGCATCTATCCAATTGGGGGGCTACCAAGGCGTCAGTACCCCTTATCGCAATTACTCTAATCCTATGTTTGGTCTTGACCCCTGAAACTGTAACTGCAACACTTACGGTGATCACTCCATCGAGCGCAGATAACGAGATTGAAAACTGGTCTGAAAACAGTAATTACGGATCGGTGAAGCGTGTTTATGTTAGATCTGGATCAACCAGCTATGTGGGCAGGATCATC
>JAGTQV010000142.1:2800-3649 GCA_018397035.1 Candidatus Bathyarchaeota archaeon
TGACCCAGGTGGAAGAACCTACAATGCCTATCGCCTGACTGAGGACTGGACTGAATCAGGATCAACCTGGAATAGCCGCGACACCGGTATACCTTGGACAACCGCTGGGGGAGTATGGACTACTGAAGACTCTGCCTCATCAACTGTTCCTCCCACTGCAGGTCAATGGATGTCTTGGGACGTGACTGGTATAGTCAAGGACTGGATGGAGAATGGACAGCCGAACTATGGCTTTATCATAAGGGATCCGAACGACGGTGTTGCCGGCATCGATGCTGCTGCCCGTTTCTACACGAGGGAATGGTCTACAATTGATGAAAGGCCCGTCCTTAAGATAGACTGGGTACCAGCCGCCGCTCCTGTCGGTGGCTATTTGGTGCCTACAAACAAGCTTGCTGTCCTAGCACCTTACCTAGCATTAGTCGGGCTGATTGCAGTCGTATCCGTGATCTCAGTCCAGAGAAAAAGAACCTAAAGCCTAAGCGGGCACTTCGTATCCCTGGCGTCTAGCCCAACTCTCTCCATAATGTCCTATACTCTATCACCTAGGAGCCTTTGATCGTTGTTTTTGGGAAGATATTCCTAGAGTCAATACTGTCCCTTCAGGGGCAACCCGGAGATATGAAGTATGATGGGTGTCCCAACTTGGATGCCGAAAAGTCCCGCTGCGTCTCCTTGGTTTACAGCTAACTCAAGAAAGCCATGGCCACCAATAGTTGCCAGTAACTCTCCAGGAGCCGTCTCCGAGTATGTTCGTCGGAGAGGGACTGCCCACACATCCCCTTTGATTTCTATCTTGAGTTTAGCACCAAACTCAAACCTGCCTCGGCTAAGGATCTCTGACTCAAT
>JAGTQV010000145.1:0-3021 GCA_018397035.1 Candidatus Bathyarchaeota archaeon
AAGATACCCAGACGCCAGCTGAGGGATTTGTCAGGAAGGGCCTCTCCTTCAGAGAGTCCCACAAACTTGTGGGGACGATCGTAAGGGAGAGCTCAGGCAAGGGCAGAATGCTAGGTGAACTGACTCCGGAGGAAGTGTCGAGGTTCTCAAGAGAAACTATTGGGAAAGAATTGAAGGTGACTGCGGAGGAGCTGAAGAGAGCTCTTGACCCGGCTGTCTCACTTAGGTTACGCCAGACCTCCGGCAGCCCGAACCCTGATGAGGTTGAGAGAATGATACAAGAGAGAAGAAGGAGGCTGGGCGACTCCAGAGCCGAGTTGAAGACTGAAGTTCAGAGATTGGAGAAGACACTGGATGAATTGCTTGAAATAGTGAGGTCGACCACTAGAGTGGATAGGTGAGAGAATTGACAGAACAGGGCAAAGTGGTCTTAGCATATTCTGGAGGGCTTGACTCAACCATGATAATGATCCTCCTTGAGGAGCAGTACGGATTCAAAGAGGTCATACCGGTCTTAGTCGATGTTGGACAGGGAGATGAAGAGATAGCTATAGCTAAGGAGAGGGCTGAGAAGCTTGGCAAGCAGATAATATTCTTCGACTCAAAATCAGAGTTTGTTAGAGACTACATCTTCCGATGCATAAAGGCGAACGGGAGCTACCAGGGTTATCCGATAGGAACCTCGATGTCCCGAGTGCTCATAGCCACTAAGGTCTCGGAGGTCGCCAGGAGGGAGAAGGCTGAGGCTGTTGCGCACGGCTGCACCGGTAAAGGAAACGACCAGTTCAGGATGGAGAATGCCTTCAGGTACTATGTTCCTGAGTTGAGGATCGTGGCGCCTGTTAGGGAGCTCGACCTCTCAAGGCCTAAGGAGGAGGAGATCCTCCGTCAGCACGGGATCCAGCCTGAACGCAGGAGAGGGCAGCTCGGGGGTGACGTTAACATGTGGTCTCACTCAATAGGCAGCGGCCAGGTCGAGGATCTCCAGTCACAGTACCTTAAGGACTACATATGGGCGGTCCCTCCGGAGGCTGCGCCTGACAAGCCGACTGAGATGACCCTGACATACGAGGCTGGTGTGCCAACTGACCTCGACGGCATCAAGGATCCCGTAAAGATCATACTTGAACTTAATATGGTCGGCGGCGCAAACGGGATCGGCCGGATAGACATTATTGAGGATGGGATACTCGGGCTTAAGTCACGGGAGCTCTACGAGGCGCCGGCGGCGTCGATCCTCCTGGCAACCCATGAGGATCTTGAAGGACTAACCTTGACGAAGGAGCAGCGCAGAGTGAAACGTGAACTCGACAGAATGTGGGCTGAGATGGTCTACCATGCAATGTGGCTCCACCCCCTCAGACGCGACCTAGACGCATTCATAGATTCAACTCAACAATACGTCTCAGGGAGGATAACATTCAAGATGTACAAGGGTTCACTTGAGATCCTCAACCGCGAGTCCAGTGGATCACTCTTTGCACCTGAACTGCGATCTGTGAAGAAGGGTGGATTCGACCAGAGGGAGGCTACAGGCGCGGTGAAGCTGACAGGGCTCCAGTACCAACTCTTCAGGGAGAAAGGAAGATAGGCGGGCGCGGTGAACCGCGGGAACGGTTAACCTCCAAGCCTACTTCTTCTCTTCCCGAATCGCTCCTGTGTAGAGGCAGTAGGCCCCTAAGGCAAAGGTTCCGACAGAGAATACGCCTATCGAGAAGACACCGATCGCGAATACTCCGATCGAGAAGATCCCAGCCGCGAATATTCCGGCTGAGAAGATGCCGGCGGCGAATACTCCAATGGCGAAGTTTCCGGCTGCAAGATACCCAGACGCCAGCTGCCCAGCATCCATAACGGGAAACCCGGCGATCGACTTGATGTCTGCTAGCCTCAGTGCGAGGGCGGCTATGAGCAGTACTACAGCCGCAGCCCCTATGACACTATCCAACCTCAAGTGAACTCTCACCTCCAACACTTATCCTCGAGATCAAGCCATATGTGTTTTGATGGTTGTTTACTCCCTGCCTTGGGTAATCGAATAGTGATGGCGATGTGTTGTTGAATCTCGGTTTGCGTCTACTGAATGGTTTGTAGAGCTGCTGCTTTCTCATGCAGTTCTTTGAATAAGACCGAGGATAGGTATCTCTCGCCTGTATCGGGGAGTATGGTGACTATCAGCTTGTTCCTGTTCTCCGGCCGCTTGGCGATCTGCAGGGCTGCGAATGCTGCAGCTCCTGAAGATATGCCGCATAGTATTCCCTCTTCTCTGGCGAGCCTCCTTGCGGTCTCGATCGCTTCCTCATTCTTCACCTTGACTATCTCATCAAGCATGTCTAGTCTCAGTACTTCCGGAACGAAGCCGGCTCCGATTCCTTGGATCTTGTGGGGGCCCGGTTTGCCTCCGGAGAGGACTGGAGAGTCGAATGGTTCTACAGCCACCGCCTTGAAGCTTGGCTTCCTTGGTTTGATTATCTCGGCCACACCAGTCACGGTTCCGCCTGTTCCAACTCCGGACACGAGGATGTCCACTTTGCCATCTGTGTCTTCCCATATCTCGATGGCTGTGGTCTCTCTGTGGATCTTGGGGTTGGCCGGGTTCTTGAATTGCTGTGGAATGAACGCGTCAGGTATGGCTTTGCCGAGTTCCTCCGCTTTCTCGACGGCGCCTCTCATGCCTTTAGCTCCAGGGGTCAAGACGATCTCGGCTCCGTAAGCCATCAGCAGGGTTCTTCTCTCGAGGCTCATCGTATCCGGCATGGTCAATATGAGTCGGTAGCCTTTGACAGCCGCGACCATGGCGAGTCCTATGCCTGTATTGCCGCTGGTGGGCTCCACTATCACTGAGTTAGGTTTCAGGTGACCCGCCTTCTCAGCCTCCTCGATCATGCTGAGGCAGATCCTGTCTTTGACGCTCCCAGCAGGGTTTCGGGCTTCGAGCTTTGCAAGAACGGTTGCCTCGATACCTTTAGTTATTCTGTTTAGTCTCACCAGAGGGGTTTTGCCTACGGTCTTATTCAAAGA
>JAGTQV010000145.1:3032-3552 GCA_018397035.1 Candidatus Bathyarchaeota archaeon
TCATCGCTCCATCTCCGAGCAACATCTGGCAGATCTAGCTGCTTGTTATCGTATTAATACTTGGTTGAGTCAAATATTCCCTCAGGAATTGCTTGGGCCCCAGCTACTCTCACTCTAGTCCAGCCTCGAAGAGTAAGTCTTTGAGAGCATTATCCTAGCTATCTTGTTCTTGGCGCTGTCTAGGTGGGCGGACGTGCCTTGGGACTTCCTGACATACTCATCGGCACGGTTCTCTTCTGACCGTAGCTCTGCTAAGAAAGGGTGGACGAGTGAGAACGGCGTTAGGATTCTGAGGAACGTTAACGATACCTTAAGAATCTGCGTCTTCATTCTTATGTGGGCGATCTCGTGAATCAGTATTGCCTTAATCTCTTCTGGACTCAGCATCTCCAAGACCCGTTTCGAGATGCAAACACCCGGTTTCCTGCCATGGATCGAGAATGCAGCATACTCAATTCTATCCGTCGTATAGAGAGTTGGCGTCCTAGTTCCGACCATTCTGGTGAAGTTGACTAGCCAT
>JAGTQV010000148.1 GCA_018397035.1 Candidatus Bathyarchaeota archaeon
CAACAATATCCCGCCGAAGATGAGGAGAGATATCGTGGCAAGGAGTGGAAGAGTTATCCTCCCCGCCTCCACGGCCCCCTTTGAATCTAGGAACCCGAATGAGCCCGTCATCGAGAATAGGACCAGTATTCCGATGAGCATCAGGATGTCGCCGGTCTTCGTCACTATGAAGGCTTTGATCCCTGCCCTTGAGGCGCTCTCCTTCCTATACCAGAAGCCGATCAGAGCGTAGGAGCAGAGGCCAACTATCTCCCAGAAGATGAAGAGCTGAAGGAAGTTGTCAGCCATGACGAGGCCGTTCATCCCTCCGATAAAGAATAGGATGAAGAAGTAGTACCTAGTCAACCCCTCCTCATGCGCCATGTAGCCGATAGAGTAAAGTACTATGAGCGCCCCGATGCAGGAGGCGATGTTCGCCATCAAGACGCTCAACGGGTCGAGTAGGACGCCTGCCCTCAGGCCTATTTGAGGTATCCAAGGGACCGAGAGTATCCTTGCCTCCCCATGAAGGCTCAGAACCTGAGGAATCATGGAGACTGCGTAGGCGGCTCCGACGAAGGAGACGACCACGGCGAACCAGTCTCTCGCCTTTGCGTTGACCGAAGCCGCTACAGGGACTAGTACCGAACCTGCTAGAGGTATCAACCATACGAGCCAAGGCGCGTACTCATCGAGAGGGAGCATTCCTCTACCACCTCAACCTTCTGAGCTCTCTAACATCTAGAGTCCTGTAGTGTCGATAGGCGTGAACGGCGATCGTCAAAGCCACAGCGACGACACATGCACCGACTACTATCGACATTATCACGAATGTGTGGGCTAGAGGGTCTACCTTGCCGGGTGCTCCGTAAGCTGAAAGCGCTACGAAGTTCAGGTTGGCTGCACTAGCGAGGATCTCCACCCCTATGATGAGTTTGACCATGTTACGCTTTACAGCTAAGCAGTACATGCCGATGATGTACAGGATCAATGCCCCTGCCAGATAGTAGGTCAAATCGATCAAGCATTCACGCTCCCCTTTTCTGGCCTGAGCATCGTGATGCAGCAGGCCGCTGTTCCAAAGACTAGGATCGCTTGGATGATCACGTCCAAGGTTCGTTCGGTCCAGAGATACTTGGAGGTCGATATGTCGACCTCCGGCGATATCTCAGCGAAGTCTGAGCTGAATCTCGAGAGGGGATCGGGTTCGATAGGACTTCTGAGGCTGACGTAGAACAGTACCCCGAGCAGTATCACTGAGATCAGGAGTCCAGCGAGACTTACACTGTCACTGTGACCTTCCTTGAGGGACAAGCTACCGCCTCCTCGTCAGCATCACTGCAACTATGAATAGGACGATGACTGCGCCTGCGTAGATCAGTATCTGGAAGACGGCTACGTACGGTGCATTTAGAAGCCAGAATACAGCTCCGAGTGAGACAGCCATAGCGGCCAATGATATGACTGTATGGAGCAGATCCTTCAGCTCAACGGTCATGATCGCGAAGAAGCATACGGCTACAAGAAGAATGAACTCGAGAATGTCGATTGGCATCAGGCTCTCCACTCCTAGGCTTGCCTCACCCGCCTATACTCGAATACTAGAGATGACTTGTCGTCGCTTGACAGGTCATAGTCTGTCTGCTGCACTATTGCAGTTCTGGGACAGACCTCGACGCACTGACCGCAGAAAACACATCTGTCAGCATACCACTTCATGTCGCACGTTACGCCTTTGCCAACCATCTCTATCGCGAAGGCTGGGCAGTCACGGATGCATAGGCCGCATCCGATGCACTTTGCCATGTCGATGACTACCCTACCCCTTGAACCGGGTATAGGTTCATACTTCTCGTATGGATAGAGGAGAGTTGAAGGCTTCCTGACGAGGCTCTTTGCAATCTCCCTCTGCATAGCCATCCTCCACTCACCTCAGAAGAATCTCAAGGGCCACTATCTGCAGTATAGCGAGTGGCACAAGGTATCGCCATGAACCGCCCACCATCTGGTCGATCCTGAACCGAGCGAATAGGGCTCGAAGGTTCGCAAGCAGCAGTACAACGAGGAGCGTCTTTAGAATGAACCAGACTATCCCTGGAATGAATGGTATAGGCCCTGTTGGGCCGCCTAGGTAGAGCGCAGCTACAAGACCTGACGCGATGACCAACTCAAGATCGAAGGCTAACCTGATGAGGGCGAGTTTCCTGCCGCTGAATTCTGTCTGCCATCCAGCGACGATCTCTGTCTCTGCCTCTGGTATGTCGAAGGGTATCCGTTCAAGCTCTGCTAGGAACGCGATGATCACTATTCCGAATCCAAGCGGGTTGAGCAGGATCGTCCAGTATCCTGACGTCGACGACTGCCACTCCACGATTCTACTTATCGAAAGGGAGCCAGCCATGATCGCGGGTCCGACCAGCGACACGGCCATCGGGATCTCGTACCCTAGGGACTGGAGGGCCGCCCTCATGCCGCCGATAGTGCTGAACATGTTCGTCGATCCCCAGCCTCCTAGAAACGCAAGGATGGCGATGGCCGAGATGATGAATATCATGAAGATTAGATCACCCTCAAACCGGACAAGGGCTGATGGTCCTGTGATCGGGATCAGAAACAAGGCTGTCAATGCGAGTGTGAGGAGCATTATGGGGACCGCTCTGAAAATCTGCCGGTCTACGGCTTCTGGTTCGATATCTTCCTTGGCCAGTAGTTTTATCAGGTCTGCAAGCGGCTGCAGAACCCCGGCAGGACCGGTATAGATCGGACCATACCTGTTCTGTAGCCTAGCGAAGAATCTCCTGTCCACCCACTGGTAGAAGAGAGCGATCGCTACCATGAAGGCTATCCCTGGGTACACTAGGATGCTGAACATGTGGTAGGCCGCTAACTCCCATGCCATTTTGAGGATTCCCTCCTCAGCTCCTCGATCGTCCAGTACCACTTCTTATTCGAGCTTACATCCGTGAATGCCATTCGGTCAGTGCAGCTCATGCAAGGGTCGATCGCAGCCAGAACTATCGGTATGTCTGCGACGTACCCTCCTTTGAGCATCTCAGCCATCGAGGCCCAGTTGGCAAGTGTCGGCGCCCTCACCTTATACCTCTCTGGCTTATCAGTTCCGTTCGATCTGCAGTAGTGGATATCCTCTCCCCGCGGCGCCTCCACAAGCGAGACATTCTCGCCTGCTGGCACATTTATTGGGACGCGAACCCTGATTGGGCCTGATGGAAGATGCTCAAGGGCATAGTTCACGATCTTGATAGACTCAGCCAACTCACCGATCCGGACGAGTACTCTTGCCGCTACATCACATCCGTCATGAGTGACCACTTCAAAAGGGATCTCGTCATATGCGGAGTAGGGGTCGTCCCGCCGCACATCAC
>JAGTQV010000146.1:0-532 GCA_018397035.1 Candidatus Bathyarchaeota archaeon
TATTCAGTTTTCTAGTGACCTATACACGCCTACGATCTCATGATCGAGATGGACTGAAAAAAGTTTCCTGGAATGAACTCTTGTTTAGTGTTCACCAGTTGCCTTTGGATAGTCTTCCTCCTCTAGTTGGATGGTGGTGTGGTCTATTCCAAACTCATCTCTTAACGTATCGATCAAGTCGGAGATTAGCTTTTTCTGTTTGCTTCTTTTCTCGTAACTACATGTCCGTTCATGCAACACATCCTGTTTGGGCTGATGCACCATACGTGAAGGTTATGCACGCTCTCTACGTCTTTGAAACTAGTTATTCTGTTTTCCAGCTTACTCATGTCGATGTGGAAAGGGACGCCTTCTAGGAGAATGTTCGTGGAGTTCAGAATGAGTCTTCTAGAACTGTAGAAGATCAGTACGACTATTCCCATGCTGATCAAGGAGTCTGCTTGATACCGCCCGCTGGAAAGCATGATTAGCCCAGCGGAGACCGCTCCCACCGACCCTAGTGTGTCAGCGACTACATGCAATCCATCTTTTC
>JAGTQV010000146.1:598-3480 GCA_018397035.1 Candidatus Bathyarchaeota archaeon
CAAGAGCAGCGATGGCCAACATGTCTAGACTATTTACCTCAACAGGTTTCTGAATCCGCTGAAAAGTTTCATGGAGACTCTCCAAGGGATGTATCTAGTTTTTCCGATCGGTGAGGTCCCCACTATGCGTGGATGCCAGCCTCCTTATTCCTCCTACTGAATCGAAGTCTGCGTCATGAGAGAAGATCTCTCTTACGCCGTACCTCTTCATCACAATCGTTGAGACGACGTCAGTCAGACTTAACCTTCCGTCATAGGCCGGATAAGTGGTGAGGGCTTCGTTCAGAATGCCTTCGTCCACGTAGACCGTGAATACTCTTGGTGATGTGAGCATAGCTCTGCCGACTTCGACTGCGCGGTGGGCCCCAAAGCCCCTCCTCCTGCCGAGGATCGTTACTGTCTCGTTAATGATGAAGTCTGTGATCAGTCCGAGTGGCGACCTTCCCGTCCTCACCGACTCGATAAGCTGGTGTGCAGACTCGTGGAGCTCATCGTTCAGGTCGGCGTCGCCGACCCAGACAGTAGTGTCTATGAAGATCAGAGTTCTCCAGCCTCCAGTTTCTCCAGGTCCTTCAGTACGTTATGTCGATCCTGCGATCGGCCTAAGCCACAGATCTGGGTGAGGGGATCCTGCTCAGGAGCGCATAGCCCTCCGAGCAGCCTCTCATACTTCTTGATGTACAGCCTGAGCGCCTCCTCACCCTCTGCGCTGAGTTCGAGCTTGCCATGCTTCGCCAGGACGATCTTCTTGAATTTGCTCACCGTCTCCTCGGATGCGACTATCTTGAGCTGAGGCAAATTTGACCCTAGTACCAAAGTACCAGAGTGAAATATAAGTCCGACTATTATGAGGACGGAGCCGAACCATGCGCTGGAAGAGCATCTTTAGCACCGCTGAGGTTGAGTAGATCAAAGCAAGCCAGATCTCTCCTGCCCGATCTCAATCGTGAATAGGCATTGAAGCAGGAGCCCCTGTCGAGTACAGCTATTGTGTATTCGGTCGACCGTCAGAGGGTTTCAGGAAAAAAATTTTTCGCGATAACAGTCTGGGCTACAGCTAACTGTATGCACACGTATGTACAGAATAATACGTCGATCTTCATCAGGTCCTCGTCTGGCAGATTTCTAGTCTTAGACTTCCTCTGCGCAGAAACAGCTGCAGAAAAGGATCGATGAGGTGTTTAGGGCTCTAGACTTGAGGGGTCGTATAGGTGTTCCGGAAGGTTGCGATGTGCACTTACCGCTTCATCTCCTCGAACATCCTGGTTATGTAGTCTATTACCTTGCCGCGGGCTTCAGGCGGGATCCTCTTCGTCACCTCTTCCAGTTTGGATGCGATGCCTAGTCCCATCTAGTAGCTGATCACGCCGTGGAGTTCCTAGTCAGGCCCACACTCTTATTCCATGTGTGGATGGTACCTGTATGCGGTGAGGATGTCTGGGTCACAGAGGAAATCCCTCAGGGTCTTCAGGATCTCTGCAGCCGCTCTTCCAGAGGCGAGGTTGGCTATGAGCTTCCCCCTTTTCTGATGCCCAGCCTGCCCACTTGAGGAACTTCCGCATTCGCCAGGCTCTCTCCTCCTTTGACTCTGCCAAGCTCCTTTATTGCTGCAAGGGCGTCGTCGAAGGTTTTCCTGGCCTGTGCCTATTGTCTGATCTCTTCACGAACTCCCTCGTCATGGGTCTTCAACCGCACTTCGCACGCCTGAATCCTTATACTCTCAGCTCACAACGTAATAGCTGTGTGGTAAGAGAGCATTCAGAGAACTAGGAGCGCAATCTTGATGCGTCAAGACGGTTTCCTGATTGCTGCTTTGCTTATTGCGCTCTCTATGATGCCCATGGAGGCTTATGGACAAGATTCTTACTTGGTCTCATCTACCGAGTTTGAGATCTTCCGCGACGGCATAGTTCGGATTTTCCAGACTCTTTACGTTAGCGAGACCGCCCCATCAATCTCTCTTTCTCTATGTTCCAGATCTGCAGAGGACATACTCGTCTTAGACCAAGACAACATGCCTCTGAGCTACGAGCTGTTACTGCCGCCAAACATGACTATCATCACACTCGGGGCATTCAAAGTCACAGTAGACTATCTTGCCCCAGACCTAACCAGAAAAGAAGGAAGTTTGTGGACCTTTCAGGTGAAGACACCATACAACGCGACGATAAGTCTGCCAGACCAATCCAACATAGTCTATCTCAGCGACCTACCGTCATCAATAACCACAAAGGACGGCAGAACAGTTATTCAGGTACTGCCTGGTTTCTGGGAGATAGGCTACACACTCCCAGCCTCTCCTCCCCTCTCACCCACTCCAACCCCAACTGCGCCGACAACGCCGCCAGTCCCCGTTCCAACCCAGCCAACGACTTCTTCACCTACACCAACGATCCCCCCAACCACTTCGCCTGGAACAACCACAATATCTCCGACAGCTCCCACGTCGACAACACCGGCCCCCCCACCGCCGACATCATCGACTGAGCCGGCTGAGACACCGGCCCAACCAGTGTCTGCCGTGCCACCGATCGCCGACTACATCATCATAGCTCTGGTTTCTCTGGGGGCTGTAGGTGTCGTGTTCCTTTTGGTAGGTAGGCGATTCAGGATCCAAGCATTGGAGTTGAGACCAGTAGAGAAGGAACTCCTTCAGTACTTGGCTGAGAGGGGTGGTCGAGCCTTGGAGTCCGAGCTGAGACAAAGGTTCAACCTTCCAAAATCGTCCATGTGGCGCCTGGCAAGGAGGCTTGAGAGTATGGGCTATATCAGAATAAGCAAGATCGGCGTCCAGAACGAGATAGAGCTGCTGAGAAGGTTGGAGAGAGCTTGAGCAGGCGTTCCAACTCGCTGAAACACTCGTTCCACGGTGTCCCTTATCA
>JAGTQV010000149.1 GCA_018397035.1 Candidatus Bathyarchaeota archaeon
CGAAGCGCTAGCCACATACAATGGTGATTCCAAGATTCTACTCGTCCTTATGGCATCAGTCCTGCTGAGCTGCATGGGGACAAATGTGCTGACATGCTACGTTGATAGAGACATAGATTCAATCATGAAGAGGACTATTGGCAGACCTCTGCCGATGAAGAAGATATGTCCTCGATCAGCCCTGTCTCTTGGCTTCAGCCTGTTGACTCTGGGAATTCTGCTGGCTAGTCTTATCAATATCTATGTTGTTCTGTGGGGGCTCGTTGGAGCTGGATTAGTATTCCTATACAATAGCAAGTTGAAGAGAGCCACTCCATACAGTATTCTAATAGCTTCTCCTGCAGGTGCGATGCCCATTCTTGGTGCTTATTCCGCAATGACTGGAGATCTAGTAGCGCTTCAACCTCTCGTCTTGGCGCTCTTGATCGTCTTCTGGACTCCGATCCACATCTGGAGCCTTGTCTTGTCCTACAAGGAGGACTACCGAATGGCTGGTGTCTGCATGTTTCCCGTTGTCAGGAGCGCAAGCGGAGTGACGAAGCTGATTTCGCTATTCACAACGCTATACGTAGCAGATGCGTTTGTCTTGTTCTTTATGATTAAACCGATATGGATTAGTTTCTTCACAGTCCTGATCATGTGTTATCCCATGGTTAAGTCTCTGTTGAGGCTATGTGGCAGCAGTTCTATCGTGGCGAATCTAAGCCTGTTCAGACTGAGCAGCCTGCATCTTGGAGTGATTCTCCTCACGTATCTGGCTCTGTCCGTGAAGGATTCAGTAGCACGCTATTTGCTCATCTTTCTGAGCTAGCTCCCAAAAACGCAAGGACCAGATTTTCATCATAAGCCACAGCGAACATGGGGTCAATGGTCCTTGTTGGACCATTGACCGTACCCTGGAAACCAGATGAGGGGCAGACCAGTTCTCCGTATCGACAGAAAGTTCCGCTCACACGGACCATCAAAGTTGAGACGTCTCTACAGGAAACGATCTGCTGTAGAGAGAGTTGTCTCAAGACTCAAGACACACTACTGGATATGCCAGCTTCGAACCCGAGGCTTAAGAAACGTCTCATCCCATGTGCTCCTCTGTCTGCTGGCAGAGACCAATACGTTTGTGTCTAGGACTATCCTCATCGACTTGCCTTTCTATAGGAATGGATCAGCCTGTCAATCTCCTTCTCTGTGAAGCCTACTTTCTCGGCCCTAGCCTAGGAGAAAATTGCGTGAATCTTACGGTCTATTCCAGCGGCAATATTGCCGCGAATTCCTCCTCAGTTGGGTATTGGCAGACGATGGCCTCCTACTAGTCTCTTCCCACCAATTATTTGAAAAAGCTTAAGTCCCACCAGAGGCAGAATATACATCGAGTGGGACTAGTGAGTATCTTAGGGCTAGATAAGAAGGGAAGAATGACCCTTCCCAAGGAGATTCGGCGCTCCCTCGGAATAGTGAATAAGGTGCTTATCATAAACGCTGGAGATCACATTAAACTGATCCCGCTACCATCCGACCCATTCCAGACACTTCATGGAGCGTTCAACGTCAGGAAGACCTTCAAGGAGCTTAGAGAGCAGGCCGAACGAGTTGCGGAGAATGCAGCGAAGGAAGAGAGGCGCTAGCTTGGTACATGCCACTCCTAGAGAACGATGTTATATTTGCCTTTCTGAATGAGCATGACCCGAACCATACTATTGCTGAGAAGATCTTTCTGAAACTGCGAGGTGGCGAGGTAACCGTCGGGATCTCGAGCGTAGGCTTAGTAGAGATGGAGCTGATCTACAGAAGCGAGAGAGTTGAGGACAAACTTCTAGGAGACCTAGCAGCGATAGCTGCTTTGCCTAGTGTCGAATACGTCGCGCTGACACCCGATGTGGCTGTGGCGAGTGTATACCTGAGGCAGGCATTCGATCTAACATTCTTCGATTCGCACTACGCCGCGACAGCGCTAAGTCTAGATAGGAAAATTCTCTCATTCGATCAATCCTATGATAAGGTACATGGCTTAACTCGCATTGATCCTGAAACTGTTTGATGAAGAAATCGTCTGCGGCGTCGCTTCACTAGGTTCGAACTTCAAGAGGTTTGGGAGTCCAGATCGTCCAGATAGAATAATTCTCAATTGCAACTATGTTCATTGCGCCTTCCAGAAAGGCTATACATTACAGACAAGAAGAAGGGGATAATTTTCTTGGCGGGCCCGACGGGATTCGGTCCCACAATAACGCAAGGGTTTAATGAATCATTTAGTGACGAACCGAGAAAGAACCTGATCATGATTCTGATTTGGCAACGCACAGAGATTGCTGAAACCCTAGTTGCTGAATTAGATTATGAATTCGCCAAACCTCCTTGTTATGATCTTCATCATTTGCTTAGGACTTATCACCTTGATACCTTTGAAGCTCTTCAAATTCTGTAAGTGATGGTCTCCGGATACGATATAATCTGCCTTGCCCTCGTAGGCGGTATTCAAAACAACGTCGTCTTTTGGGTCTTCCTTAACTATCTTGAAGCCCGGCCGAGCCTTAACTATCGTAGAGATCTCTCTTACCGACTGAGCGAGGAGCTCAATCTCTCGGTTTGAATAGCCAATTCTCTCTTTCACCTCACCCCTGGATAGAACATCCTCAAACTCATCCAGTATCGGCTCTGAGAGTACTAACTGAATCTCCTCAAACATTAAGGCTAAATCCAGTATCTTGGCAGAATGACCGAGCTTTGAGATAAAGGCAGAGACCAATACGTTTGTGTCTAGGACTATCCTCATCGACTTACCTTTCTATAGGAATGGATCAGCCTGTCAATCTCCTTCTCTGTGAAGCCTACTTTCTCGGCCCTAGCCCTGGACTTTTCTAGGAGCTGTTTGAGCCTTACCCTCTCCCTAGATAACTCGAGCTTCCTGAGTACTATTGTGTCATCTAGACCTACAATCAAGAACCTCATGCCTTCCTTCAGGCCCATGTGTCTCCTCACCTCATTTGGAATGACTATCTGTCCTTTCCCTGAAAGCTTTGTCATATTCAGAGGCATATTCTCACCGGTAAGATGTGTCTTACTTTTCTAATTTAAGTGTTTATCTAACAACCGGACGTTTCCCGATTGAAATTTCGTTGAACCTGAATGATATGGCGGGCCCGACGGGATTTGAACCCGCGACCTTTGGGTTAAGAGCCTCGGCCCAGAAGTCTGGACCACCGCTCTACCTGACTGAGCCTCCCGACCTACGCTGCTCCTGGTTTACGGGCCCAGGCCCGCCAACCATGGGTAGCGGCATGGACTTCTAATAATCTTTTTTGCTCTGTCAAGGTCGACAGGAAAGG
>JAGTQV010000147.1 GCA_018397035.1 Candidatus Bathyarchaeota archaeon
CTCTGATACTGTGACAGGACCCTCAACCCTCGCCTGCCAGTTCACCGCATCGACCCTCGCGGCTACATGATAGTCTGTTGTCTGAGGCAGGTCACTGTAGCCCGGGAGGATCCTGTACCACGCTGGCAGAGCTACCCCCTCTGCCAAGTACTTATCCTCTAATGGATCGTATGGGGTCAAGACTGGGGCGAGGAGAGCCGTCAGGATGAAGAAGAGTAGGATAGCGAGGCCTGCCAGGCCGAGCCTGCTCCTCCTGTACCTGGACCAGAGCTCAGTGAACCCAGACCTGCCTGACACTCGGCCACACCTAGTACCTTATCCTCGGATCCAGCATCCCATACATCAGGTCCACAGCTAGGTTTGCCAGTATCGTCACGAGGCTGAGCAGGAAGAAGGCGCCTTGCATTACTGGGTAGTCGCTCTGGAGTATCGCCTCATACAGGTACCTGCCGATGCCGTGCCAACTGAAGATCGTCTCAGTGATCACCGCTCCGCCGACTATCCCTGACAGAGTCAGCCCGACCATAGTGGTTAACGGTGGGAGGACGCTCCTTAGACCGTGACGGTACACTATCGACCTCGGCTCCAACCCTTTCGCCTTCGCCATCAAGATGTAATCCTGGGTGAGGACATCTATCATCAGGTTTCTGACTACCAGAGCATACCCGCCGAACCCTATCACCACAAGAGTCGACATCGGCAGTGTGAGGTGCCAGAGCATATCGAGGATATAGCTGAGCAGGTCTGCAGGGGGTGGTCTCGAGATCGTCCCGGCGACAGGGAAGTTGATGAGGCCTCCTGTGGCTACCGGGAGGTAGTAGGCGAAGGTGAGGAGGAGCAGAAGGCCAAGGAAGAAGACCGGCAGACCCTGTGTCAGCAGGCCTACAGTGACGGTTGCCACATCCCTCTTCGCGCCGCGGTGCGAGCCGGCTGAGACACCTAACCCTATGCCTATTGCTACGCTCAGGATTGTCGAGGAGCCCATCAGGAGGATAGTGTTCGGCAGCCGCTCAAGTATCTCATCAGAGACGTATCTCTGAGATATGAAGGAGATCCCGAGTCTGCCGCTGAAGAGGTTGTAGAGGTACGTGAGGAACTGCTCATGGAGCGGCCTGTCCAGACCCCACATCTGGAGTAAGGCTTGACGTGCCTCCAGAGGGAGGTTAGGGTTCACGAAGTGCATGATCGGGTTCCCAGGCATAACCCGGAAGATGAAGAACTGCAAGGTGAGGGTGACGATCAAGACTATGACCGTATTCAGTATCCTGCGTGTAGCGTAGGACCTGAAGCCCATACAAGCACCTAGCTGGACTGCGGCCTTCCAGCCCTCCATCTCCTTGCGAGAAGGAGTCCAGAGATCGAGACTATGACAGCTAAGGCTACGGTCGCCTGCAGGCTCGGAGTCAGGCCTGCCGGCTCCCGGCCTGTCTGCGTGGCCTCAGGCCTGACTAACTGGAGCCTCTTGAAGTAGTTCGGGTTCGCCGTCAGCCTCCAGTACTCACCGGGCTTCTGCTCAGAGAGGATGAAGGGCCCTGATCCAACCATCCTCGTCATCCCGGGCCTCCATGGATGCGGCTCCCTATCAGGCTGGAACGTCCGCCAGTCACCAACATCCTTCCAGATATGTTCAGGTATGATGTATGTTCCGCCAGCGTCTATGAGGTTGAATAGGCTCGTCCCGTTCATCAGGAACTCGACGGTGTAAGGGTCTGGGGCAGAGACGTTTATCACCCGCTCCAGCGCCGGCAGGAAGATGGGAACCTTATTCGTCTTGTAGTAGTCTATCGAGAACTTGACGTCGCTTGAGGTTAGCTCTTCACCATCCTGCCAGGTCGCGTTCCGAACCAAGTTGAACCTTATCCTCTGGCCCTTCGACCCACCGAGATCAACCGGTTGAATCTGCCAGCTCTCAGCCAGGTAGGGCAGTGGGTCGCCGGTCTCCGGGTCTGCCGCCAGTAGCGAGTCGTAGATGAGTGAGATTATCTTCTGTTCATACGCGCCTGTACCGTACAGTGGGTTGAGGGTCCTAACCCTCCCACCCACATCTATCTTGACCGTGCCCCCACCCTCAGTCCCTGACCTGTGCAGGCTCAGATATGTCCAGAATGCGCCTGAGGTGAAGTATCCGACACCCCTATGCTGGATCAGACCCTCCCAACCCTTCCTGTAAGCCTCGATCTGGTATCTCGAGTACACAGGGATCCTCGCCGCCAGGTCGGCGATCAACCTCTGGGCAGCCCAGATAGTAGCCTGCGCCTCATCCTCGGTCTCAGACTCGAACCTGAACTTGTAGAGAAGCCTGTCGAGTTCAGGATCTCTCACCCCAACCGTATTCTCGCCGTCAGGGATGTCGAGGCTTGAGTGGTAGTAGTCGTAGAGCCACCTCGGATACCTGCCGAGGTTGGAGACACATAGGAAGTACATGTCAAACCTTCTCTCAGTCATGACACGTGTCAGCATCGAGTCGAAGGCAACCCCCTCCTGGTAGACCTCGAAGCCGAGCCTCTTCATCTCCTCGACGACAAGCTTAGCGATCTCGTAGGAGGTTGGAGCCTCCTCCTGTGTTGGGGAGATGAAGGTGATCGTCCTGAGCATTCTACCATCAGGCGTGGCCAACCCGCCTTCAACCCTGCTGTAGCCGGCTGAGGTCAGGATCTCCTGCGCCCTTGACGGGTTGTAAGGATAGACTTGAACCGCTGGATTATGCCACTTGCCGAATACTGGCGAGGTCTCGTAGAGGATAGGGGCAACCGTTATTCCTTCAAAGAGCCTGTTCGCGATCTCCTGCCTAGGGATCAGGTGGGCCACAGCCCTCCTGAGCTGCAGATCATTCAGCGGCGGATTCCTCGTGTTGAATGCGACGTAGCAGTAGTGGTTCTGGGGGGTGAAGGTGATGTTCAGGTCCTGATCTCCAGATAGTGCCCTGACATCAGTCGGCCTGATGATGTCTGAGAGCACGTCGATATCCCCTTTACGCAGAGCCGACACAGCCGCCTCGGGCGTAGCATGATAGACGAACAGGACCTCATCAACCCTAGGGCCGTTGATCGGGTAGCTCAACGACCCCTGACCGGACGCCTCAGGTGGAGGGGAATGTAGACTCAGCAAAAGGACGACTAAGTAAGCTGCCAGAGACCTAGACAATGAACCTTCCATCCAGAGTGTGACTGATGATTCAAGAAAAAGGGTTTCTTATTAAAGACTGATGCCAGCAAGATAGGGATCAGAGTCTTAACCCTGCCGCTGGAGGAGGAGAGCCAGGAGGAAGAGCCCAGTTGCCTGCCCGAGCCGATGAAGGAGATTGCCTCCTCAGAGTCAGTTCGCTCAGGATATGCTACAGGACTGACAGGGCAACCATAGATGCTGTGGATGATGTCGACTTCAGCATCAG
>JAGTQV010000020.1 GCA_018397035.1 Candidatus Bathyarchaeota archaeon
CCTGATATAAGGGAAGAAGAACTCCCTGAAGATCTTAGGCGAGAACATGGGGCCCTTAATATCTGCCAGGTCGTCTCCCTCAACTATCAGGTCGACACCCAACTCGATGAGCCGCCTCACCATTCCGATCTCGTACCTGAAAGCCTTCTCGATCAGTCTCTTCGCAAACTCGGGCTGCCTGTATATGTCGAAGGCGAGCTTGTCCAGTCCTCCTCTGATCTGGTATGGAGCATGGACCACAGAGTGGCACCACCCCATGACAGGGTACTCATCAGCCGCGGCGTTCACGGTCTCCTCCACGAGATCCATATTCAGGTTGGCTGGATCAGGCAACTCGAAAGTGTCCAGGTCGCTGGGAGACTTCACCACCCCGTCGACCCAGTATACCGTCTTGACGTCGGCTTTGATCCTATGTATCCTCCCCAGATGGTCTATGTAGCTGGTCTCATCTATGAATCGCGGCTTGAAGCCTTCAGGGTAGACGTTCCAGTCGTTAAGGATCAGGCAGTCGAAGTCGAGCTTCATAGAGGCCTCGTTCAAGAGCCTCTGATTATGTTTCGAGACGTCATTCATGTCAAGGCCTTCACCCTTCTGCGTGAGGAATATGGAGGGGCTCATAGGCGCCTTGCCGAGGATCCTCTGGCAGTGGATGAGATCCAGTGAACCGTCGACCGGAACAGTATCCGGGACTTCCAGATGCACAGCCTTCATGTAACGCTCCTTATGCGTCGCCAACCCTTACCCATCCAGATGGCATGTGAGTGCATGTAGCTGGTGGAAAAGCTTTTCGAGATTCCAGGGTGGAACACAGCAGAAGTGCCAAGTCTTAATTAGCTTCCGCAGCCGTCTAGTTTCTGGCTTGAAATGATCTCTGAAAGAGCACAGTCGATCAGTCCAAGCCTGACACTCAGCATAACCTCCACAGCCAAGAGGCTGAAGAGGGAGGGGAGAGATGTCGTGAACTTCGGAGCCGGTGAACCTGATTTCCCGACTCCGGAGAACATCAAGATGGCCGCGGTCAAGGCGATAAATGAGAACATCACCTACTACACGCCGACGGCTGGGATCGAGGAGCTCAGGCAGGCCATAGCTGAGAAGCTCCGGCGCTACAACGGCGTCTCCTATGATCCTTCAGAGATAGTCGTCTCATGCGGAGGAAAACACAGCCTCTACAATATCATGCAGGTCCTACTCAACCCGGGTGATGACGGTTTATTGATAACGCCATACTGGGTCAGCTACCTTGAACAGATCAAGCTTGCAGGGGCTCAGCCAAGGCTTGTCCAGACTGATGAGGAGAACAGGATCGACATAGAAGAGTTGAGGAGGCTGATAACTGAAAAGACAAGGCTTCTGGTGTTGAACTCCCCCTCGAATCCGGCTGGGGCTGTGCTGAGCCACAGTGAACTTAAGTCGATCGCCGACCTTGCGTTGGAGCACGGTCTCTGGATAGTATCTGACGAGGTCTACGAGGCATTCGTCTACAACGGCTCAAAACACATCAGCATAGCTTCTCTGAGCGAGGAGGTGAAGGCTAGGACAGTCATATCGAACGCGTTCTCTAAGACCTACTCGATGACAGGCTGGAGGATAGGCTACACTGCCAGCCCCAGAGAAGTGGCCGAGGCGATCGCGAGACTCCAGGATCATATGACTAGTAACCCGACTAGCATAGCTCAGATGGCTGCTCTTGAAGCCCTTAAGGGCCCGCAGACCTCAGTCAAGAATATGGTCGAGGCCTTCGACAAGAGGAGAAGATTGATGGTGTCAAGACTTAACGAGATGAAGAATGTGGATTGCCACATGCCGAGAGGAGCATTCTACGCCTTCCCGAGTATCCAGTCGACAGGCCTCTCATCGATGCAGTTCTCGGATAGACTTCTCCGTGAAGCTCTGACAGCTGTTGTGCCAGGGATCGCGTTTGGCAGGGATGGGAATATCAGGCTGAGCTACGCCGCCTCAACAGAGGAGATTGAGCGGGGCATGGACAGGATGGAGAGGTTCTGCAGAAGTCTCGGTTAGGCTGGGAATCCGGTTAGAACAACACCCGAGAAGAGGTTGATGTTCAGACCTCAGCCGCAGCGTGTTCAGTCACAGAGGCCGCTTGACTGAGTCCTGCCCGAACGAATTTTCTGGGAGAGCCGGCTTCGGCTTGATGGCTACATCGTTCTCTTGGAGAAGTAGGTTGCGAGAGGCAAGAGTACTATGGTGCTGGCTGATAGGACGATCAGGTCAAGGCCTATGCCTTCCAACCCTAGCCCGAGATATATTATCCTCCTCAGGGCTTCATTCCCCCATGTCCACGGGAGCATTCTCGATATTGCTCGGCCTCCTGGAGCAAGGGTCTCAGGGCCGGAGAAGGCTCCTGAGAGCTGGAAAAGCGGGAATGTCATAGCGATCTCGAGAATGGTCAGTGTTGAGGAGCTTCGAACCCTTGTAGAGACCATGAGGCCGAAGGATAACGTGAAGATAGCCATCAGGGATGTTGTCAGGTAGATCAGTGGGATGCTGCCTCTGATAACCAGTCCTTGCAGAATGAAGATGATGAGCACAAATGTAGTTCGGAGACCGTTGGTGACGAGTGTAGCAAACATCTTTCCCCCATAGATCGATAGGAGATTCATCGGCGTAAGGGCAAGACGTGGAAAGGTTCCGCGTTCACGTTCTCTGGTTATCGCGTTCACGGCGTCGTCAAAGGCGCCGAGGATAGTTATCAATCCGAGGTATCCTGGAAGTATAAGGTCTCCTGTCATCGGCCGACCTGAGATCGGTCTTGAAACCACCTCGACAGCGGTGAGTTTCAGGGCCCGTTCAGTCCTGTAATCCTCGAGCAGGGCTTCCGACTGCTCTGTGGCCGCCATCACTATCATCATGCTCGCGGTAAGCTTGGAGTTGTCAGTCTGAACCACGATGAAAGCCTCTTTCGAGTTGACTATCTTGTTACCGAATCCTTCAGGTATGACTATCGCACCTATCACCTTGCCTGACTGGACAGCCTCCATGGCTGCCTCCTCCGTCTGCACAAGCTCAGCAATCCGGACTGACCTGGAGAGCGAGATCTTGTCGATGAGCAGCTTCGACTCCCCTGAGCCGTCGAGGTCAGCCACAACGATGGGGATCACGTTGGGATCCCTGAAGGCTGAAGAGATAACTATGAAGATGCTTATCAGAAGGATTGGAAACATCACTGTCAATGCGAGTGAGAGGGGATCGCGGCTTAGCTGCTTCAGCTCCTTCTTCGCTATCACACCTGTATCGCGGAGTACACGATTCATCTGATAAGCCTCTCTCGAGATGATCTGAGCATCAAGTAGGCTATGGCGTAGAAGGCTGTGATGGATAACCCGATGATCTGCAGTTGATATGTTAGGCTTGTGAGAGGTTGTCCTATCAGTATAGTCCGTTTGAAGACCTCTATGCCGTATGCCCATGGGAGGATTGTTGAAATAGCCTGTGTGATGCCTCTCATCAACTCCTTGTCGATGATGAAGCCGCTGAAGGCGAATAGGAAGAGGACTAGGAAAAATTCTATGATTACAACCGCCCGCACCCCAACCCCTAAGGATGCTACTAGAAACCCGAAGCCCATAGTCAAGATGGCTATGAGGAGTGTGCTGATCAGCACGGTGGCAAGGTCTGTGTTGAGGCGTGCGCCATAGACGTAGATCGCGAGTCCAAGCACAATGAAGCTGCGGATTATGTTCAATCCTGTATCGTACAGGGTCTTGCCGACCATCACTGCTCCAAGACTGATCGGGGTCACCAGTAACCTGGCGTAGGTCCCTGACTCCCTCTCCCTAGAAATGCTGCCAGCGATCTCATAGAAGGTTGCGAAAACGATGACCATGACCATTGTGACCGTCAGTCCTACAGAGAAGCCTGAAAACTTGGTTCCCTTCTGGAGGATCTGGATCCGCGCGAATCCGCTCGGTTGAAAGGTCTGGATGACCTTTGATGTTGGATTGAAGTTCACAATATTCTTCTGAATGTTCGATGTTACAACGTCCAGCATCCCAAGTGATCCATCATCATAATATACGGTGATGTAGGCTGTATTCCCTGCAAGGAGATTCTTCTGAAACCCCTTGGGTACGATGATGGCTGCGAAGATCCCGCCCTTGCCGAGAGTTGCGATGACCTCCTCTTCAGTGTATCCTTGGATGAGCATGTTAAAGTCCTTTGACATCGCTAGGACTTCATACAGGTTTCCTGAGGCGGCTGTCATGTCCTGGTCGATGAAGGCTATAGGCAGCTTCGCCGTCGTCGAATAGTCTTCTCCAGCACGCCCTCTCCCCGCACCCAAGGATGAGGTGAAGAAGAGGGGGATAACAACCAGCGAGATCAGTATGGCGGAACGGCTCCGTCTCAGAAGTCGAGATTCATTCGTGATGACTGCGAGAACGTCTCTGAGAACCTTGAGCCTAGGCATGTTCAAGCAGAACCTCTCAGCATCTTGAGGGCAGTTCTAGGCTGGGCCGTTCACCCCTTCCCACGCCCTTTCTCGATGAACCGCTCGATCTCCTCTTCCCCGCCGGTTAGGAATATGAAGGCCTCCTCCAGAGTAGGCCTCTTCGTGTTTATCGCCCTGAGTCTCGCTCCAGAACCTATGAGTATCCTCGTCACATTCTCCTCAATCTTGCCGGCGCCTTCGCTCGTGCATGTCACTCGGAGAATCGGCGGATCGTATGTGACCTTGCAGACATCTTCAAGGCTGCTGATCTTCCTCACTACCTCGGCGGGAAGATTCGGCGTCTCGATCTCCAGCGCAGTCTGTTCAGATACGCTCTGCCTCAGTTCGCTTGGTGCCCCGATCTGTATCAACCTCCCCTCGAAGATTATCCCTACACGGTCACAGATCATCTCAGGCTCCTGCATGTAGTGCGTGGTCCAGATGACCGTGACGCCGCTGTCACAAAGATCTCTTGTGAACCTTCGGAGAGCAACTGCTGACTGTGGATCCAGGCCGGAAGTGACTTCATCCAGAAAAAGGATCTTCGGATCATGGATTAATGCTGCAACGATCATCATCCTCTTGGCCCAGCCGGTGGAGAGGGTGCTCACGAGACGCTTCGCTTTGTCTCTGAAGTTGAACATGCCGAGCAGCTCATCTATCCTCTGCTCCATCCTGTTCTTCGGAAGATCATAGAGTGTACCGAGTAGCCTCAGATTCTCTTCGACAGTCAGATCTCTGTAGAGGGAGACGCCGTCTGATACCACACCGATTTGTCTTCTGACTTCAGCCGCTTCTTTTCTGAGGTCATAGCCTGCTATGGTTGCTGTACCTCTAGTCGGCTCGAGCAGGGTGCAGAGCATACGGACCAGGGTGGTCTTTCCTGCACCGTTAGGCCCGAGTAGTCCGAATAACTCTCCCTCAGGAATATCTAGGTTGACTCCGTCGACCGCTGCGAAATTCCCGAAGATCTTCGTCAGATCTCGGGTGGAGATCGTGGTTTCACGCATACAGGCTCACCCTTCTTGACCCCTAGAGGCCTCCCAAGATCTGCAATAAGGGTTTAGTGCATCTATCTCTAACGGCGGGGGTGAGGCTCACCGAGGATACAGTAGGCTCCTCGAAGTCCTGTAGTTCTGCAGGTTCAGTAACTCTGTTCGGCTGCGCCTCTGAAACTTGTCTCTGAGAAAACATGGATGCTTCCCCTCCCCATTGCATGAATAATGTATCCTGGACGGTTAGGTTTAGGATCTGGCTACGGCTTTCATCAGTTCTCTCCATGCTTGGCTTACCTCCTCATCACCGATTCCGGTGAGCAGGACCTGTCTCAGTCCAAAGAACAGAGCTATCAGGCCGAGTGCAAGGGGGCGTGTGTTCAATTCCTGTCTGATACATCTCTTCCTCTTCTCCTCCTCCAGCAGGCCTGCCACGATGATTGTGGCCTTTCTGATGTTCTCTTTAAGCATCCTCCTAAGGGAAACGTTGCGTGAGGCTTCGATCAGGACTTCAAAGTGCAGACTCGAATATTTCTTGATGTCCTCGATCTTCATTTCGATGATACTCATCGCCCATTCTAGAAAACTGTCTGTGGACAACCTGCCCTTGAATAAGGAGTCAAGCTCCTCCTTCAGGGTGTGCAGCGTTGCCTCGCCTATGGCATCGATGAGCTCTTCCTTGTTCTTGAAGTATGAGTAGATCGCGGCTTTGCTGACTCCTAGCCTCTTGGCGATATCTTCCATTGTTGTCTGGTGGAAACCGATCTCCGAAAATGTTTCGACAGCTGTCACGATTATCCTTTTTCTCGCTTCCTGCTGGTAGCCTGGCAGAACTTTCGGCATCTTTGGTCTTCAATAGCTACGTGTCTACAATTATTTAAATTCTGGTCAATTTTGTGACTGAAAAGTAATCTTATATACTCAATGTTAGGTCTACGTCTAAGGCGATATCGTTGACAACCCGCAATCATCCCCACCACAGACTTCATGATGGAATAATCGAGTCCGGCCCGCATTCCAGTGAGTCCCAGAAAAGGAGAGCAGATAGACCTACCTGTGGGCAGCCCTTATATATGATCTACAATCCCACTCAAGAGGCCAGGAGGCTGCAGCGACATTGACGACCCGGACACTCACACCCACTCTACTCGCAATGATATTCTTGACTGGGGTGTTCCTGCCCCCCATGCCTGTGAACGCTGTAGGAAAAGGGAATATCGTCGCGACGTCAGTATACTGGGGAACGAATCCGCTAGCGCCTCTGAACGCCCACCCCGGAGACGTCAATGTTCAACTCTCGATAGTCCTATCAAATATCGGGGATGATGTTGCACGTGACGTGAATGCAACCCTCACTATCGGCCCCCCTCTCTCATACACCTACTACATAGACGGTAAAGAGTACACTGCCTCCGAGGTCTCCAAGATGGCCGGCGATATGCAACCTGGACAGAGCTTCACTCTAGGCTACACGGTGAATATAGATCCCGGCGCTGGTGAGGGGACTTACAGGTACATACTGAGGATAATCTACCGAACCGCAAGAGAACTGCAGCAGATAGAGAAGTCGACGATAGTCGATGTCCCCATCTGGCGAGGAGACTTGAGAATACAGAACGTCATCACCCTGCCGACAAAGGTCTATCCTGGAAACAAGCAGGTGCAACTGAAGGTACTGATAGTTAACTCAGGACTCGGTGCAGCGAAGGATCTCCAGCTTAGACTCGACCTGAAGGATCCTTTCAAGCCTTCATCAAGCGGCTCAGACAGGCACTACGTAGGAACACTCCCCGCAGGCCAGTTATCTGAGGCGAACTTCATAATAGACATCGATGAGAACGCGAAGTTCGGCAAGTACTTTGCCCCCCTGGCGATAGAGGTCGACGGGAAGTCTATCCAGATAGGCGAGGTGCCGATCTACCTCAACGAGAAAGTCAAGTTTGAAGTGGCAGGCTACACCCCGACAATCCTTAGAGTCGGAGACACTGGCAGAGTGGTCAGGGTTGAGTTAAGAAACACCGGATCAGTGAAGGCGGACTCTGTAAGAGTCCAGTTAAGGGTCGGGAACTTCTACTCAGGAACCCTGACGGATTTCCTGGGGACCATCATACCTGGTGAATCTAAAGTCGCCTTCTTCACGATCGATGTCGATTCTAAAGCTATACCGAGAGAGTACGCTTTCGACCTGAGACTCGACTGGACCCAGGAGGATAATCCGCTGGACGACACGCTGAGACTATCATTCAATCTCGAGCCTCCTGCAGCCCCGGTGACGATGATGATCCTTCTTTTAGTAGTGGCGGCAGCTGTGGGATGGTACCTGCTGGTGAGGCGGCGCGGAGTCTCATTCAAGCTTCCCAGACTGAAGCGTTGAGACTCTAATGTCGACTGTTTACCTGGGGCTAATGGTGGATGACGCAGAGCAGGCTACTCATAGCCGTAGCAGCAATCCTAGTAGTCGACCTGGTCTCGCCTGTATTCGCTCACACCACCATAGGCAACCTTAACAGCACACCGCCCTACTATCGATCTGATGATCACGAGCTCAACCCCACAAATACGTTCGGAACAGCTCATGTCCCAGGCCCCCTAGGCTATGTCTGGCCTGGAGCAGGCTTCAGCTTCTACACCAGCAGATCCGGGTTCCCGGGATACCAGTCCCCCTTCCAGGACTATGAGGAGCCCCTGCAGGTCGCGGGCAACTCATACTCACCAGAAGGGGCTATACTCGCCTCCACACCCAAGCATGACAGTGTAGGCGACCTCATATTCGCAGTCAACCTCTCCCAGCCAGCAGCCTACATAACCCCTGAGAACCCTGCACCAAAATTCAACTACAGCACCATCACACTCTATCTCCCAGCCCCGCTCATCGACAAGCGCGGCCGACTGGTACAAGACGGCTTCGAGCCTGCAGGCGGGATAGACTGGGAGAAGGGTGACAGCTCAAACATCGTCACAACGATCACAGCCGACTACGGACGAATATTCGTCGGTCGAGCAGATGCGAATGACCCATTCGCCCCAGGCTGGTGGTCGATAAGGATCACAGCCTCAGGCAGCGGCATAGTCTTCACTCCTGAGCGGTCATGGCGTGAGTGGTACTACATCCGCGTTAACCAGTTGAGAGCCCCAGATGTCGCTGGAAGGTACCTGTTCAAGATCTTTCTCTCAGACCACTACCCCACCAAACATCAAAGCTCACCGCTGATAAACAGCACAATGCCTGCTGAAAACTGGCCGACCCTCCTAGTCAAGGGTGATGTGGACCCAGCCATAGTCTACGGAACCGTCAGGTACGGGGAGAAAGCCCACCCCACACTCTACGGCGAACCGATAGAACTCCCAGGGGTCGTTCGGGCAGTAGGCATCGCCGCCGACCCGTACACAGGCGAGGCCACGAGCAGGCATGTCGAGGCGAGGGGATACTTCAACGCCTCAGTCAAGGGCCACTTCGAGGTTGAGGGCTTGGCGCCGGGGATCTATGACCTGTACGCGAGCGCAGCAGGTCTTCCTGAGCGGATTGTCGCACATGACATCAGGCTCCTGAGAGGCCAGTCCCTCTCCGTAGACCTGTACTTGGAGCCGGGACCGGAGATCCGTGGTGAAGTCTTCTCAAAAAGCTGTCACGGCCAGGTTCAGTGGAAGGGTGAATTCCCCATAAGCATAGTCATCTATGACAGCGACAACTACATCGAGGCTAACGTCGCCAGCTACTCGCCGATAAACCTGACACACGCGCCCTACACCTCATACGTTACAGGAAACACCCTCTTCGACTCGAACAGGCTGGCTCCGCCTAACACTCCTAAACTCGCGGCATTCCCATGGGAGGGCCCGGTAAGCTACTACCCGTACACCGCTGCCCCACCTTTCAGGGATCCCTTCGGTGTTCATAATGGGGTTGGCCCTGCACAGGTCTGGTGGGTCAGCCCGACAGGCTCCTTCGACCCTGTAACCGGGCTTGGATCCAGCCCCTACTCTTTCCGGTTCCAGTTCGGTGCCCAACGCTACTACGGCGCCCCTAGACTGCTCAGCGGCATGGTGCCGCAGGCCCTCGCAACATGGATCGACGGTCTGGGGCCTGGAACCTACTTCATCCGCGCCCACGTCAACAGTTACGTGCAGACCGATATCTCAGGATCGAGCTTCCGGGACTACTACTTCACCGTCAATCCTGACCAGACCCTCAGCGTCGAGTTGTTTATCGACCTCTGGCTCAGCGGAACCGTGAACCTGACAGTCCACTTCCACGATGACCCAGCAGGGATGCATGCACAGCCGATCAGGGGCCCAGACCCTGCGAGGTTCCTCATCGTGGAGGCGCTGGACTCAAGCGGTATTCTGGCAGCCTTCAACTTCACCCTCGTCCCGGCCTCATCAAGCTCCGCCACGCTGACTCTAGACGGACTCGGGATGGCCGGGGTTATCCCCCCTCCGGATCCACGGGGGAAAATCAAGTATTCGCTCTTCAGGTATCGCGGAGTCAGGGACTACGGGATCTACCCTGGAACATACTTCCTGAACCTTTACATGAGAGGATACATTCAGGCGGTACCTCCTGCTGAGGAACCCCGCCAACTGGACCAGCCTGCAGCGATCACGATCTCGATGTGTAACAGTACGAATTCGATAAGCGCCCACATGTTCAGGGGTGCAGGGATAAATGTTACAGTCTACTCCACAGACTGGCAGGACCCCCACACGCCCACGCGCTGGAGGTGGAACAGCACACCAGTCTCAATCCTAGTGTATGATGTAGCCTCCAGGTCGCTCGTAGACGCCGTCAGTTTCTGGGACGGGAACTCGAATATGTGGCGTACACCCCAAGCCAACTCTGACTATGACAGGATCCCTTCACCTGACTGGAGAGTCATATTCGGATCCTCATCAAGCACACTCATCACGAACGGTTCGACGATCCTTGAACGTCTGGGGCCAGACCTACCCTCACCGACTTCACTATCCCCAGATCAGGATATAGCGAGCAACGCCTTCCCCCAGTCTATACTCCACCTGGGATTCCTGTCCAACAGCTACTACTACCGGTTCGGTGACAGATCAACCGTCGCGATCTATCCTGGCCATTACTCGGTCACAGGCTGGACGTACGGGTACGTTCAGGAGGGGGTGGCCGCCCTAGGCGACCTCGGAAACCACTTAGTAGCCGTCAGGGCAGGTGAGATCGCGGACACCTCGATCCGGCTTATTCAGGGGGTTGAGTTCGACCTGAAGATCGTATTCAGGAAGGAGCTTCTGCCAGCAGGTCTACCCTCAAACATGTCCATGCGCGTAAGGGTCTATGATGACAGGGATGTCTTGGTAGCTGCAGCCTCGACGTCCCTGGATATCAGTTCGGTTCAGCCGCTCGCAGACGCCGGCTTCTTCGCCGACGGGAAGAAGATCGCTGATGCTGGCTGCGCAGACCCACCCATTCCGGCTGGGACACTGCAGGTCGAGTGCAGGAGGCTTGCTGGACTGCTGGGCTACGTAGACCCTACAGAGGGCGCTGAATCTTTAAGGAGGCTTACGCAGTTCTCGCCTGACATCGGGGTTTGGGGCGGCTCACCTAACCCTATCCCCGGGATATACAGGGGCGACTGGCGGGTTCTGGTTGAGCTCGTTCCCTGATACCGCCCATCAGAGTACTATCCGCCGCCGCAAGGGATGCTTCAGGGCGAGATCCACCAGACCATGTTGACGGCCCTTCTGCCCTACAATCACTTAGGCCCATACGAGTCAAGAGAGGCGGTAGTCCTGCCGAACATCAACCTTGGCGGTAGAGCCTCGGCAACGGTCACACTTGACCTGAGAGGCCTCTTGACCGGCACTGTCACATTCACCAACATGCACGGGGATGTGAGGAGCAGCAGTTGGGCTGAGGTCTTCATCAACGGCACAGGCTCATACACCACATATTCTTGGGATGGTTTCTATGAAGTGTACCTTCCGCAAGGGGTGTACACGATAACGGTTGAGGAGGCTGGGCTTGCCGCTCAGAGCATCTCGGCAACGATCCCTGATGGAGGTGTTTCCAACTTGAACTTCTACTTGAGGCCGAGTGGGGAAGCCGTCCCCGAGTATGAGTACTGTAATGTACTAGTCACGTTTGCGGCAGGGATTACTTTGAGCCTGCTGTCTGTGAAGTTGAACTGCAGGTCTAGGCGGCCACTTATGGTCCGGAGTGAGGACGCGGCCCCTGCGGTATGTACGCGATAGCCTCCACTTCAACCTTGAAGTCAGGATGCATAAGCCTCGCTTGAACCGTTGATCTTGCGGGGTAACCCTCCCTGAAGTAGGAGCGGTATAGCCTGTCGTACTCCTCATGGTAGGATGGGTCTGCGAGATAGGCTGTGGTCTTGACTACGTCTGCAAGCGTTCCGCCTTCACTCTCAACCAGCTTCTTTACGTTCTCGAAGACGAGTCTGAGTTGCTCCTTGAGATCTACAGGAATCTCCCCTGTCTCAGGGTTGATCGCGACCTGGCCTGCAATGAAGATGAAGTCGCCTGCCCTGGTGAGGTTGGAGTAGGAGGCCCTAGGTTTCGGCACACCCTGAATATAGCCGACCCTCTTTATACTGTTCATGAGGCGATCTTAATGTTGAACCCGGCTTAAGACTTCCTGTGACTGCATACCTTTAAGCAGATAAATCGTTCTACCATGACTGAAGCTGTGAGGACGGCGTGATGAGGAAGAGCTGGAAGCTCGGCAGCCGGATATTCAGGATCTTCGCGTGGCTCTCACCCTACTCGCCCATCCGTGTCTTCTTCCACCGGCTCTGCGGCGTCAGGATCGGTCGAGGCGCCTACGTGGGCAACTTCGTCTTGATGGATGGGCAATACCCTGAGTATATAACCATTGAAGACGAGGCCTCGATAGCACCCTTCACGATGATACTCACCCACTCAGGAGCCAGCCCTTTCCATCAGAGGCTCGGCCTATACCATAAAGGCCCTGAGAGAGTCAGGATAAAGAGGGGGGCATGGGTAGCTGCTGGCGCAATAATCTTGCCTAACGTCGTCGTGGGTGAGGGGGCGATAGTCGCGGCAGGCTCAGTCGTCACAAGCGATGTCCCTGACTACGCAGTCGTCGCAGGCATCCCTGCCAAGCAGATAAGGGATGTGGCAGCTCAAGGTGAGAGCCGGTAACCTCGCCTCCTGGCTCAGGCACCTCACCTCAGTCAGGGGCTTCCACGCAAACATCAGTCAGATGCTGCTGATGTACAGGTACCATAGGACACCCTTCACCACCTTACTCAGGAACATGCTCGACGTCTTAAGCAGGTACGAGGCGAGATTCACCTTCGCAGTCGTGGCTTCTATCGCCACTGGAGAGTTGCTGGACCTGGTAAGGGATGGGGGACATGAGATCGCGTCGCACAGCCTCTACCACGTGAAGCATAGAGGCCTACCATTCAAGACCCAGATGAGCTATATCAAGAGGTCACGTGAGCTCCTGCAAGTAAAGGGGGCGGCTGTACAGGGCTTCAGGGCCCCATATAATTCCTATGACCTCAACACGTTCAGGTGCCTTGATGAGCTCGGCTTCACTTATGATGCAGGCGTCAGGAGAGGAGAACATTTTCAAGGGTTGTCGAGACCATTCCACCTGATAATCGACGGTGCAGAGTCGAGGTTCCTCTCTTATCCAGTCTCTCATTTAAGCGATGAACTGCTCGACAAGCTGCCTGGGAAGACCGTCCTGAAGTTGTTCACCAGAGAGATAGATGAGGTGCCGGATGATGGTGTGAGTGTGCTGCAACTTCATCCAGTAAGGGTTGGACAGTCGTTCTTCCTCGGGTTCCTGGATAGTCTGGTCGACTACTCTGCATGCCGCGGCTTTTCCATGCCGACCCTCACAGAGGTGGCTGAGGGTAAAGCTGAGCTGCCAGCCATATGTCTAAGCGGGGATGTAGACTGCTTGTCTTTCTCCGACTATATGAGGAGAATCTGACCTGCCGACGACTACCCTCCTCAGTACGAGCACAGCGAGTAGCAGCAAAATGGACGTTACGGTTGGGTGTTCCGGGAATTCTGGGATCGGCTGACCAGCATCCAACCATAATGTATGCAACACGTTCGCCACGTAGTTAACAGCAAGGTTAAGGCTTCCTGATACTCTTTCTCTGAACCGCTCGTTATTCCAGTCGTAGTTACTATCCATCCAGGTGGCGTTCGGTTCGTTGAACATTATGTCTGATGCGAGATCGAGTGTCGCCTGGTAGGCTGATGTTCTCTTCAGGGGCGAGAGCAGCCTTACAGACCGGTCGAATAGAAACATGTGCTCGGTGACGTAGTTCTCATAGTCTTCATGATGCTTCTCAACCCCCCAAGGAGTATTAGCCCCCATGAGGTGCCCCCACACAGCTACATCACTGATGTAGTGGCTCATCGCCCCCGCGACCATAACTCCGCCTGTGAAGTTGCCTCTCCGGAGCAGGCCTAGAGCCTCCTGGTAGGTCTCGTTCGCTCGAACCGCAGCTGCATCATCAATGACACGCTGCTGCTCATCAAAGTATACGTGGTGATTGAACATGTCTTCATACCCGCCCTGTGCTCTCGGCCTATCCGGCAGCTCTGTTCCATACTTGAGCCAGTTCATGTTATCCTTCCAGATGATTGATTCATCAGCAGACAGAAGAGCGACGGCCTTCTCTACTATCCAGTCATGTGTCCCAACAGCGGGGGTCGAGGGGTTTGCGGAGTAGCCGCCGTTGCTCCAACCATCAACGATCGAGACTGGAAACAGTAACAAGCTGACAAGTGGCAAGATCCTTACAATCACAGTCTCCACATCTCCTGCTTATCCCGGTAGAGTTTATGTCAAGCCATTCGGATTCCGCCCGACCATGCGACCGGCCTCTCCGGAGGCGTAGCCGCTGCCTATGGGGATCTCTCCACCTTGATTCAACGCGACACGCCTCTTATCCTCTCTGACTTAAGAAGACCCCCTAAACCGTGAGTCTACCAATGTCCAAGGGAAGCTGAAGATTGATGAAGCGAAAAGAATAAGGATTGATGTAGCAAACAGACGGTGCGGGCTCGTAGCTCAGCCTGGACACGTGGATGTGCCAGAGAGAGCATCGGCCCTCTACCGGCTTTCTGGAGGAGAGCCGGGGGTCGTGGGTTCGAATCCCACCGGGCCCGCCAACGCCATGTCTTGGCTATACTCTGGACGAATAAAAAGCGGATCAAACATTACTCCTAACGCTCATGTCTCGTTAATCTATGACGTCAATGAATTCGTCCCTTGACAACCCTGCATCCTTCAGTATTCTCATCAGGGTTCTGACTCTTACCTCATCATGTTTTTGAGCAAAGACAAGCTTAGGCTTCTTGCATAGTGGAATATGGCTACCTCTCTGACGAATGATCTGGAAGCCTATCTTGTGCAGAGCTTTTGATAACTATCTCCAAGATACTACTGGAGGAGGGAGTATGAATCTCGCAGACTCTCACTCCAGCATTCCAGAACTGGCTAGTAGGAGGGTAGCATTGGCAGGGCTCTGTAGGGGGTGTATCCCATGGGTGTCGTGGGCAGGTATTGAGTCATAGCAGCCTCATACGGCTGGCTGAAGGGGTAGTACTGGGGATAGTAGGTGAATGGTTGAGGATAGTTAGTGTAGGCAGGCATACTGAAGCTTGGGTATGCGTAGCTGTAAGGCTGCTGGTAGCTGTAGTAGAGATTTGGGATGAACCAGAGATAACCTCCGTAGCCCATTGGGTAATATGGATAGTAAGACAATGCTTCTCACCTCCTTCCATAAAGGGCGGGATCTGATTTAAGAATCCTTGCTTCCTGGAGTGCTTGAACACCATATCTACCCTCCTGTCTTACATTCTGTCGTTTTGACTTCATCAGCCTAGACCGGCCAGACAGCAGGAGGCGATCTACCCGTCTTTTACTGGAGCGTCAAGCCATGGTCTTCTCAGTCGGAGCGGCTCCGTGTGAATGGGTGGGGGGACCCCCCCTACCCCTAGGGGGGGTGCCGTTGACGCATACTCAGGCAGGTCTTCCCGGACTAGTTACTTTTACATACGAGATGAGTGGCAGAATCTTGTGGGTGAAGAGAATGTTCTGGTTCCAGACTCCCAAGTATCCAGCCTTCTACTACTCAGCATTCTGGCCGTGGTTCCCGTTTCCAGTCATCTCATCGCTTCCTCCATCGCTTGCGTGGAGGTCTCCCTGGTACGCTCAGGAGATCGGTGTGGCGACGCTTTCCCCTAGATACTTCTGGCCCTGGTAGTCGAGAGCAAGGCAGCCAACTCATATTTCATGTCTTCTGAATCCTAGCGTGGGCTTCCTCCAAGGTATCCTCCAGAGGTCAGGTACGACTAGCGTAGACCTCATATTCCTCTTGTCTGGATGGCGTCATCGCCTGTGGCTTAGCCTCTGGCTGCTGTCTTGGAGCTTGAATAGAGGCTGATCAGTATCAGGCCCCAGTAGACTCCAAGTACTTTATCACGTCGATGGCGGCTTGACAGCCTGAACCGGCTGCTGTGACTGCCTGACGGTATGTGCGATCAGCGACGTCTCCGGCTGCGAAGACGCCTTCACGACTCGTCCTCGTCACCGCCTGGGTCTTTACGTAGCCTGCATCGTCAAGCTCAATCTGTCCTCTGAAGATCTCAGTGTTAGGAGTGTGGCCGATCGCTACGAAGACAGCGTCACAGCTGTAAGTGTTAAGCCACCCTGTCTTCAGGTCCTTGACCTTCACACCTTCAACCCTGTCGACTCCAAGGATCTCCTCGACTACACTGCTCCAGAGGAACCTGATCTTCTCTATCTTGAAGGCTCTCTCCTGAAGATGTCTGGCAGCCCTCAGCATATCCCTCCTGTGGACGACCGTCACATTCCTTGCGATCTTGGAGAGGAAGATAGCTTCCTCGACAGCGGTGTCACCGCCCCCGACGACCATGACGTCCTTGTCCTTGAAGAAGTAGCCGTCGCATGTTGCGCAGGATGAGACGCCTCTGCCCCTGAGCCTCTTCTCTGACTCGAGACCAAGCCACCTGGAGGATGCCCCTGTCGCCACTATCACAGCGTCTGCCTCGTACAGCTCGCCAGCTCTGATCTTGAAAGGCCGCCTTGTGAAGTCGACCTCAGTAGCATCACCAGCTATGAATTCAGCCCCGAAACGCTCAGCCTGCTTCCTAATCAAGCTTATGAGGTCTGGGCCGTCTATCGGCTGCGGGAAGCCGGGGTAGTTCTCAACCTCAGTCGTCAACATCAGTTGTCCGCCAGGGCTTGATCCCTCTATAACCTTGACTTGTAAGCCTCCTCGGGCTGCATAGATGGCGGCTGTCAGTCCGGCTGGGCCTGAGCCGATTACGACTAGTTTCGGCAGACGCTAAGCCTCCCCATGTCCTCAGCGGATCAGTAGGGAACCAGCCACTCTAGGTCTGGTTCCACATGTCTCACCCCGGGCTGAGCTTACGGTGGTGCTCCGCACCCATCTCGGCTCAGCCGCCTATTCTGGCTAGACCTCAGGGATCTCGAGGTCCCTGACCCTTCCCTTCAGGGCCTCCACCTCAGCGGTCAGGGCCGTCATCCTCTTCTCGATCTCTGTGAGCTTGGCCTCAAGGTCAGGCTTCTGAATTGCTCTGGCGACTCTTGTCTCGATGCTCTTCAGCTCAGCCTCCATCCTCGGGATCGACTCGAGGACTCTTGACTGTATATCGCTGATCCTGGATTCAAACTCGACCTTGTCCAGGAACTCTCCTGTCTTGGCCTCAAGCTGCTTCAGGCTCTCCTGAAGCCTAGACTCGATGTTCCTCACCTGTTCAGCGATCACCTCTACGGCGCTGGGTTTCTTCGACTTCGGGGGCGCCTTAGTCTTCCTCTTCTTCCTCGGCATAACCATTCTATCTCCTGGACTTTGTCTCGGACGTCTCTCTGGATGACTGTATGCCAAAAAGAGTATAAATCATTTAGTGAGTAGTTTGGGGAGCCGGCTTATGCTTGGATTATGGGGGCGGATCCCTGCGTCTGGAGTGGTGCTGTATGAGGTCGAGACTGGTCAACCTCCAGGAAGCATCTGAGGCGATCGAGGATGAAGGTTACGTCGCGTTTGGAGGGTTGACTATCCACAGGAAGCCGATGAGCCTCGTCCGTGAATTGATCAGGTTTGGGAGGCGTCGCCTCAGGCTCCTCGTATTCGGAGGTGGACCTGATGTTGATATGCTCGTCGGTTCAGGTGTGGTTGAGAGTGTTGAGGCCGCTTATGTAGGCTTCGAGATCTTGGGTTTGGCGCCGAATTTCAGGAGGGCTGTCGAGTCTGGCCGGCTCAGGTTCACGGAGCATTCCGAGTACTCGATGATGGCCGGCCTCCTCGCGACAGCATTCAAGGCGGAGTTCATACCTAGCAGAGTCCTGCTGGGTACGGATGTGATTCGAGGTCTAGGGTATGAGACCTTCAAGAGCCCTCTCACAGGCGAGCCGCTCATCGCCTACCCTAGACTTGAACCTGACGTGGCTGTCATTCATGCGCAGGCCTGTGACGAGTACGGTAACACCCGGATAGAGGGGGTGACCGCGATAGACCTCCTCTTGGCGAAGGCCTCAAGAAAGGTCATAGTGACTGTTGAGAGGCTTCTTCCTGTTGAGGAGATGGTGGGGGATCCGGCCAGAACGAATCTACCGTCGACGTTCGTCGACTATGTCGTCGAGTCTCCTTTCGGCGCCCACCCCACAAGCTGCTACCCATACTACACTTACGACCTCTGGCATATGATCTCCTATATCGACTCTTGCAGAGACGGGAGATTGGAGGATTACCTGGAGACGTATGTGCGTGGGGTCGACTCGCCTGAGTCCTATCTCCGCCAAGTAGGGGAGGCTCACCTCAATAGGCTGAGGGTGAAGGAGGCTTGAGCGTGTTGACTGGCTGCACGACGGATGAGTTGATGGTAGTCTGCATGGCCCGGGAGATCAGGGACGGCGACATCCTGACTCAAGGCTTGACGACCCCTATGGCTATAGTCGCCTACCACCTTGCCAAGGCGACACATGCACCGAATGCAACGGTCATGCAGCTGGCAGGCAACATCCTCGTTCATAATCCCAAGCCGCCAACGGTCTCACTACTATACAATGAGTTCAAGGCTATGGAGCGGGCTGTCCATGTAAGCACGCAGACTGAGGTCTACGAGACGATCTTCAAGAGGGCAAGATCGATAGTCGAGTTCTTCAGGCCAGCCCAGGTCGACATGTTCGGGAACACGAACAACTCGCTTATCAGAAGAGGAGACTACAGGCTCAGGCTCCCAGGCGGGT
>JAGTQV010000021.1 GCA_018397035.1 Candidatus Bathyarchaeota archaeon
GTTGAGATTCTGTCCCGGGAAAAGTGCGTTGGCAACACGAATCACCGTCCCACCCATCTCCCTAGGTCACCCGGTCGGCCTAACCTGTGGTAGACTCCTATCCACTCGCCCAGCCATACGGTTTCATTTGGTGCCCAACCGTTAACGTTCAGGTTCCGGCAGAACCCTGCCAACCACAGAAGAATACAACCGGGAAGCTTCATTTTTCTCATGCGGTAACTTCCTCTACCAGAATAGAGCCCCCAAACACCCCTTGCTGACAAGGCTTTTACAGTTATCATGCAGAGCAGAGAGCCGATTCTAGTATGAGTAGGCCTCAATAGGATTCTTTATCAGGGTCTTCAGCTTCGCCCATGCCTCCTCGAAGGTCTCAAAGTAGAGCCAGACATCATTCCCTCCCACAGAGTATTCATTCCTGTCAGGGTCGAGGATCCTGTCACATATGTTGATGCAGTACCTGCCCCCTGACTTCGCGACGAATATGAATCCCCCATTCTCGAATCCTTCTGCCTCACCAACTATCCTTATTCCTTCATCCTGATCCATCGCCTGCATGAGAATACGCAGCTCTTCTAAGCTTCCTATTCTATGCTCAGAGTATGGTGAGGAGCCTTCTGCATGTGGCCGGCCGTCACTACGGTTCTTCTGCAACTATACAGCATCATCCTTTGCTGTTACACGAGTATGAGCGAGCATTCTGTAAGGCCTCAGTACCCACAACCCCCCGTACTGGGAAAGGTCTCAAAAAGGGTTTCGGCGGGAACCTGCAGCACCATCAATCAATCCCCGACCGTGGAAGAGCCGACTGAACTGTGACACAGAGAACAAGAGATAAAAAGCATCCTGATGAGGATCATCAAGTTCTGGAAGGGAAGTTGTTTGCTCTCGCTCGCAGACTATGTTCCAGCACTTACAAGGCTTGGGCTTACAGAGTATGAAGCCAGGGTCTACGCGGCGCTGGTCAAGTCTGGCTCGAAGACCGCTGGTGAACTAAGCTTCCTAAGTGGGGTCCCACGAACAAAGCTCTACGGCTCTGTCAGGGCTCTTGAACAGAAGGGCCTCGTCAGAACCGTACGCCGCAAACCTGAGACCTTCACCGCAACATCCCCGAATGAAGCCCTCTTCCCTCTTGCCGAGAAGCTGGTGAAGGAGGCTGAAGAGAGTCTCGAGAAGATTCAGAGCCTCGCATTAGCCTACGAGTCTGCGAGGATTCTTCTGAGCAGACATCCACTGAAGACCGAGCTGGCAGTCTTGGAAGGCCGCCGAATGATTAACGAGAATATTACAAGGCTGCTATCAAGTGCAACTAAATCGGTGGATATGATGACCTCGTCGAACGGCATTGTGAGGCTCTACAGGTCAAAATCTAGGAGCATAGAGGGTGCTGCGGCAAAAGGAGTGAAGGTGAGGCTCATTTCAGAGGTCACCCCGAACAACATGAGTGTGGCGAGGGAGTTTGCAAAGATACTGGAACTCAGACGGGTGCCAAGACTGGGTGTTCAGGCAATGCTGGTCGACTGCAATGTCGTAGCATTCATTGAGGCGGTGCCGGACGACCTGGACGACGATGTTGGAGACGATATCGGTATTGTCTCGGAGAACAAGCAGATCACCCATACATTCAAGAGATTATTCGACTTGGTCTGGGTCAGCCTAGCGGCTACCAAAACATGATAATGTACCTTTAAAGACGCGGCCCAAGTGCATATTGCTTCAAGAGAACCGGACAGGCGAGAACCTGCCTGCGTGAGCATACGCCGCCAAAGCTGGCTGCCGCTGAGGTAACGATGTAGAAGCGATTATATCCATCGTTAACAACTATGACGCCATATGTCCGCTCTGACTAGGGTTTCATCTGGGATCCCAGGCTTAGATGAGATGATAAGCGGAGGGTTACCGCGTGGTCGGGTCACGCTTGTTCTAGGCGGGCCAGGGTCAGGGAAGACGATACTTGGTGTTCAGTTCATCGTAACCGGCATAAGGCAACATGATGAGAGCGCCGTCCTAGTCAGCTTGGATGAGCCGAAGCAGCACTTGTATCAGGAGATGTCCACGCTGGGATGGGATCTTGCTGGGATGGAGTCTGAAGGAAAACTAGCTTTCGTCGACGCATCCCCTCTCTCAGCAATTGCACCAGATAAGGAGAGTAAGTCATACCTGAAGGACACGATAGAGAGTATTCTGTCGGCTGCAAAGGCTGTTAGGGCGAAACGCATAGTCGTCGACCCGATCACTGCACTCACAATAAGGTATCCTGATGTGGTCCAGAGGAGAGATGCAATACTCCGACTATTTGCAGCCCTGAATGGAACCGGCGCAACCTGCATAGTGACGACCGAGATGAGGACAGGGGGCACAATGGAACGGGCTATACAGCTTGAGGAGTACCTTGCCAATTCTGTGATCCTGCTTCAATCTCTTCAGGCCGGGCGGGCATTGATCTCAAGTATTCAGGTGGAGAAGATGAGAGGGTCTCCACACGATAATCAGCCTAGACCTTACAAGATCACAGACTCTGGGATCGTTGTCTATCCGAATGAATTTGTTTTCAAGTGAGAAAGCAAGAGGACCGAATACTATTTGATGCATGGAGCTATTGTGACGCACACCAGTCCCCATCACAGTTAGAGGATCAGCGGCTATGTTGCCTGTGGCCTTTGGCTTCGCACCCTTGCACATTCCAACCTTCTTCTACTTGGACCTTATAGCCAGAGGAGTGTTCAGGCCCGGTGGAGAGTATCGTAATGAAGGCGTCTCAATAGTCATCCCCTGCCATAATGAAGAAGCCGTGATCGCAAACACTATCAAGAGCATTCTGGAGGACCAGGGTCTTAACAAGGAAATAATAGTGGTTGATGATGCTAGCACGGACAGGACCTTTGAGATAGCATCATCATTCAAGGATGTCAGGGTTATCCGCAAAGAGAGTAGTCCAGTAGGTAAGTGGAAGGCTCTAAACGTCGGGGTGGAGGCTGCCAGAAACAGCATCGTCTGTGTCATGGATGCTGATTCCAGGCCTGAACCGAATTCTATTCAGAGATTGATACCTTATCTCAGAGATCCAAGAGTCTGCGCTGCTTGCGGAATCGTCAAAGTCAGAAACTTCGATGAGAACTGGATTACGAGGCTTGTCGCTATCGAATTCGCTGTGGCAAACTATCTCCAAGAAAAGAAATCCATGATAAGGAACTATCTACCATGGATGCCAGGAACGATCACCGTTCTCAGGAAGGATCTGGCTAAGTTTCCGCCCTCACTCGTTGAGGACGCCGAGTTAAGCGGCCAACTCGGTGAAAAAGGTTTCGATATCGTTATTGATGTTGGCGCAGTTGCTACGGAGCTTGCCCCGACAACGTTCAGAGCCTACTTGAGGCAGAGATCTCGCTGGGCAAGGGGTGGCTGGGCACTGCTCAAGTACTATCGTAATCGACGAAGACTGCTTAACACGTTGCTGAACTTCTTTGAGAAGACCCAACCAGTGTTCGCCATCGGAAGCTGGATACTCTTCGCCTACGGCCTACTTGTTAAGTGGTACATCTTGGATTTTGTGCTCACAAACCTGTGGATACTATCATCGGCGACACTCACCTGGCTGTATCTCCATTCCGTGCGAACGTTCAGGTTTGACGTCAGAAGATCAGCACTTCTAGGATACTTCTTCCTCGCCTCAATCCTTTATCTCCTAGTATGGTTCAGATCCCTCTTTCCCTTGAGGGGTTGGCAGAAGACCGTAAGAGAAAAGGACTACGGTTAGCATCCAGAGCCGCTGAGGATCTGGTATCGGTGGGTATGGGTTTGTATAGGGTTCTGGCGGTTGCAGGGACAAGGCCTGAACTCATCAAGCTTGAACCGGTAATCAGTGCCTTCGAAAGGCTGCGGGGGGTTGAGACTGTTCTTATGCATAGCGGCCAACACATGGACATGATGATGTTTGAACATTTTCTAGAGGAACTGGGGCTGGTCAACTTGAAACATGTGGCGATCAAGGCGTCGAGTCATCATGACGAGGACCCGAAAGTGAGCGTGTCGGATCTGGAGAGGACCGTTGAGGATACTGAACCTGACATTGTCTTGGCAGTAGGCGACACTTACACCGTTGCATTCTCAGCCTTGATCTCCCATCACGCAGGAGTCCCGTTCGGTCATGTGGAGGCCGGACTGCGAAGCTTTGATCCAACTATGCCGGAAGAAGGGAACAGGATCATAGCAGATCACCTTGCATCTATCTGCTTTGCACCAACATCGATCTCAGCGGCAAACCTTGCGATGGAGACGATCCCCCAGAATCGTATTGAGGTAACTGGAAACACTATAGTCGATGCTTGTCTGAAGCATCAAGAGAAGGCTGAGGAATCGAGGATAGTTGAGAGGCTCGGCCTGGACAACAAGTCCCCCCTCATACTCTTGACAGTCCACAGAGTTGAGAATACAGACGACCCTACTCGACTGGGGAATATAGTTGAGACAGTAGCCAGACTCAAGCAGTATCACTTCATACTTCCGATCCACCCTCGCACTAGGGATAGACTGAGGAGATATGGTCTTTTCAACCGGCTTCTTGAGCTGCCGAATCTCACGGTTTCCCCCCCGCTAGGATACGCGGACTTTCTGAAGCTGTTATCTGTCTCAGAGATGGTCGTTACGGATTCAGGTGGAGTTCAGGAGGAGGCCACTATCCTCGGCCGGAGGTGCCTTGTCCTCAGGGAGACCACGGAGAGGCCTGAGACAGTCATCTCTGGTAGTTGCAGGGTGGTCGGGATAGACAAATTTGGGAGACTATTAAGACAGTTACTCCCCAGAACAGCCTGGCCGTTGCCGGGTAAGTACCGCGGAGTTCTGGGTGATGGGCGCTCTGGCATGCGGATAGCCAAGGCTGTCATCAAAAGACTCAGGAGAGGACTCAAGCCAAGACCACCAAGATACTTGGATGATGGTTTTGCTTCATTCCGACTCCTCAGGCTGAGAGGGGCGGGTTCATGGTCTAGACTCCAGCATAGACTTCAGACCAATAGGATCTCGATTCTTCAGATCTATGATAGAGACGGCAGACCGTACTGGCCTAGAGGAGTCAGGGTTCTGCAGGACGGCATGTCCGTCCTTGTTCTGGGCTGTCCATCAGTCATCGAGACGCTGGGAAGCAGAACTTAGGTCCGGTCAGCAAGGAATCAAGCGCCAAGATGGCAGCAGTAGACTGGGATGTGTGACTGCGATTCATAGCCGGACCGAGGCAGGAGGCGAGTAAGGATTGGCTCGGCTGGATTACCTATGGAACCTATACCTTGCCGGATCTATGCTGCTCATGTTTGCCCTGATGATATCTGGTGAATACAAGCGGAGACTCATATCGCGTGAATACGCACAGGTCACCGACTCTCAGCTTGAGTACAGCTTCACCGAGTCGAATGAGTTGACTACGGACCTGGAGGGGACCCCTATCAGCATTGATCTGATAAGGCTCAGACATAGAAGAATGGTCTGGGAGAAGGTCTCGAACATCCTCTACGCCGTCCTCATCACCTCATCCGGCTCCGTTTTGATGCTTGTCCAGTTCGAGGTACTCTCAGCTCCTTGGTGGGTCAGCCTCTCATCCGTCCTCATCATATTCGCCTCCGCATACCTCATGAGAAGAACTTGGAAAATACTAAAAGCAAGTTGAGTGATCATCCACCAGAGGATATACGCTTGACTTTCAATCCTAGATTATGCCTGATGGTGTCTCTGTTTGTCATCTCTTTATGTCTGGCGAACGCTTCCCCACACAGTCAGAACGGGTTCGTCGAAGGTCAGACCGCAAAGCTGCAAGCTGTAATTCTTGAAACCCTAATATCAGTTGACGACCCTGACTTCGGCCCCTATGACGCGGAGACAGGTAATGGAACGATCGCGCGGGTCTACCACAAGGATGGAGTGAAGTACTATGAGAGTCTGATTACGGGACCGATCGCACCTGCCCCCGCAGACGAGTATACCTTCAGATATCTGACGGGAATACCGGTTGTAGACACCGTGAAGCATTGGATGTTATACTTCAAGCATACAGTTCAGAACCTAGGTGAAGTGACTATTGAGAACTGCGTTCTCGACGGCTGGAACGCGTACGTGATATCTTCGGATGGGAACCTCTGGCGTCTCCACAAGTACCGGACCTCAAGCCCAAGCACACTTAAGGGTGGAGAGAAACTGATCGCGAACAACTCCTACCAGATACACAATGCCCCAGACTACAGAGTGGCATTCTACTTTACCTTCAAGTCAGGGGATGTCGGCCTAGACTCTTGGGAAGCTCCCCGCTTCCCCATAGGGAAGGAGATTCTCCGTTTTGCAGGGTCAAAATATTCACTCCCACTTATGGGTCTGCTCCGACTGAGGCCTGGAAAGGCTGAGCTGACCCCACCAAGGATCATAGAATACCTATTCAACATAACGAATCTAAGAGACGAGCCTATTAGACTTGTAGTTGAGCATAAGTTCGCGCAGACCGTGTCATGGGTTCTTCAACTCTGGCCATCCGCCTGGGAAGGCAGGGTTGGGAGAGAGGAGATAACGATCATGCCTGGGGGCACCTGGATGAAGAGAATGGTGGAGGAATACCCCGATGACAGAAGCGACCATGCAGTATACGTGTACTATGGTGTAGAGATAGTCTCTGAAGAGAAAGCTCCCCCGCTGATCGGTGAGATCTACCAGAACCTGTATGGGGCCAACTCATATCTAGGTCTGGGGGAAGCATCAGCACAACTCACAACATCAGGGGGATCAGCTGAGATTACATTTCTCCTAACGCCGTACGTGTCACCGAGCAGTCAAGACGTCATGCCGTACGACTACAACTTCACGATAACAGTGTATGACTCTGACTACCAAAGGATAGTCTATGGGCCCGTGAGCAAGGCGGTCGACCAGAAGATAAGGAAAGGAAGTGACCTCCAAGTCAACTATCGAATCTCATCCGAAGCCTTGAACAACCAGGAAGGAAAGTACGTTGTCCAGGTAGATACTTTCCGCCTGTCCACCAAGGCGGAGCAGCCTATGCATCTTGCACGTATCTCCTTGCCATTCTGGCTGATGCTGCCCGACGTAGCGATCAGTACAGAAAAGATAAAGGTCAGATATATCCCCGCGATCGGCGTTGAGAACACTGTACTGGTGGAGATTCTTAACAGAGGCCGAATGGATGTAAAGGACTTTCCCTTAGAGATCTATGTTGATGGAGCTCTCCTGCAATCGAACAGACTGAATATATCAGCCGGTTCCTCTGTAATAGTTGAAGTCCCATGGACACCATCAAGAAACGAACAGACGATCTATGTTAAGTTGGATCCCGAAAATACGGTAACGGAATCAGACAAAACCAACAATGAAGCCAAAACAGTATTCACAATGGGATCCCTTGAGGGAAAGAAGAGAGAAGAAGAGATCTATCCGGCGATCATGATCATCATAAGTGTAGCGGCGGCAGTGCTGGCGTTTTGGGCATTCAGATCCATTCGGTCTAGAAGAGTTATTCCCATCCACGACGCTGAAGGAGCAACCCGAACAAATCGCCAGCAGGGACTGTGGGCAAGAAAGTCCCTGGGATAGTGAGGCGGCCTATCATAGGCGCTACCGTATGAGGCGGCCGCTGTCTACGCTACTGTGCACGGCTCTAATCCTTCTCACCTACCCAGCTCAGATGCTGAATCCCTCATATGCTCAGCCGCCTATTCCAGATTCTTCACTTGATGAATTCATCAGAGCAAGAGACCTCTGTCACGATTTCCTTCTTAGGAGAATGAGGAACTCAGCAGGAGGTTTCTACTCCACCTACTCTGAAATCTATCCGGACTCAAGCTCATACGGTGTGAATCATGAAGTGACCTCAGAGTCTACTGGCCTGGCTCTGGAGTACGCGATCAAGTCAGGGAACCTTACCTTGTTTAATGAGCAATTCGAATTCTTGAGGAGACATCAGATCGGAGTACTCGGGACGACTTATTGGAAGCTAAACCCTGACCTAACGGCCTTCAGAAATCTCAACGTGTTCAGCAGTGCACTGATAGATGATCTGCGTATACTCGATGCTTTGATCACTGGATACGAAATATGGAAAGATAGCAGGTATCTTGAACTGGCAAAAGTAATGATCAATGGAATTAGATTGTATGAGGCTGAGGGCCATCTCTTAGCTGAGAACTTAGACTGGACCACAAATCGGGCCGCCATGAGATCTACGACTACTATCCTCGGCTATCTGGACATCAAGGCCATTCTTGCGGCTTCACAGTACGAAAGCACCCTTAACGAAACGTATGCGAGAACTGTGAACCTCATCCTCCAAGCACAATTCAACACAACAGGGCTATTTTATGAGCGGTACAACATCTCATCCGGAACCTACTTTAATCCCGAAGATGGAGCGAACACGATCCTGCAGCTGCTCACCACATTACACCTGGCTGAGGCAGGGTATAGAAAGGAGGCGAAGGCATCATACACCTTTCTTAAAGACAGGCTGATGAAGGATGGAGCGGTACACTCCTCATACGATCCGGCTGACGGACGCCATCCTGACGAAGAGCTTGATACGGGATCCTACTCCCTATACGCAATACTTGCCACAGCCCTAGGCGACACGGACTTCTCGAGCCTCATATTGAAGACCAAAGTTCTTCCAAAACAGAATCTTGATCAGACTTCACGGCTCTACGGTGCCTTCGTAACCAGGTGGCCAGGAGAGATTCTTGACGCAAATTCCTGGGATAACCTCCTTGCCCTGAACTCGCTCACGACTTTGATCTCAACACTCGGACAGGTTGACGTTGGCCCCTCAATCCCTGCAGGAACTGCTATGTTCGTGCTAGTCTTTGGAATATCGATAGTGGCAGTAACGACCTACGTTCTTAAGGCGAGAAGGTGCAGCATACAGTCTGGGGAGGAGACGATAGGTTGAGGCTTGGACCGTTACTCTTGGTTCTGACTGTGGCATCCACTGTCTTACAGGGGAGCTCAGTGATTTGTCCCTCCGCATACTCGCAACACCCCAGAATAAGGGAAGAGGAGATGGCTATCTACCCACCTCTCGAGACAAGCTTCGAGGACACCCCCTGCATGTTTGATCAGTACTCTGACAGCAGGGGGCTCAGGCCCTATCCATGGGGGTTCGAGGTATGGGGAGGCAAACCGGCAATATACTGTGACTCCCCACTAGCACATGACGGAAAGAAATCTGTTCAATTAATCGGCAATAATCTCGACGATATGGTCGTCATAGCCATACCAGAACTCCGACTTAAACCGAGGATCATTCCAGGGAAAACATACCGCGTTGAGGCATGGGTGAAAATGGAGGATGTCGGTGGTAATGGTGTACGTCTTATGCAACAGTTCTTCAACTCTTCAGAGATCTACATTCCAAGATACAGATGCTTCGGAGAATTCGTGAGGGGCTCAACAGACTGGTTCAAGCTGACTCTGGATAGTCGCATAGATGATCCGGAGATGATCCGTGGAGACCCGGTCCTTCAGTTCTGGGGCATAGGAACTGTCTGGATAGATAGCATGAGATTCTATGAGATCCCAGCATTGACGCCGAAGCTTCCAGCTCCTGCCCCACCAAGGCTTACGCTCCACGAGCTTTCCACAATTCTGGCTGCCGGAGAATCGGCTGTCGCTGCTATGAGGCTAACCGTAGAGGGATCTGAAGAGATGTTTCTCCAAGACATCTCTTTCGCCGGTGAGAAGAGCGGGTGGATCCGGATAGATGATCGTTTCGCATTCAATCCCAGCGGCAGAACTATCGACCTACTCATTCACATCCCGCCAGAGACTAGGCCAGGAACCTACACTATCAATGTCAGCGTCACTTCTCTGACTGAAAAGGAGGCAGTGTTGACGACACAGAACGTCCTCAACATTCATGTTGTAGAGAGCATCTCTAAGCCGACCGGGTCAGAGAAGGAATCCAGAATGGATTATGTTTCGTTTCTTTCAGTCTTGGCTGGAGTGCTAGTCTTATTCACCTCAGCCTTCAGCTACGTGGTTTGGAAGAGGTCGAAATCGCCTTCCAGAGACGGCGAGAATAGAAGCTAACAAGGCTACAAGCAGCGAGAAAACCGCTGACCAATCATGGAACTCGGGAACCGGTATCCCGCTCTCCTCAAGATAAAAGTTGAGTCCAGTTGATCTGGAAGCCCACGCAACCGCAACTTGCCTGGAGGCTCTGACATATCCTCCACCGCCGCCGGGCGGCTTGAGCTCAACAGTGACTTCATAGTCTCCGCCTGAGAGATAGACCCAGTATTCACCGTCTACTGGCCCCGTAGCGCTGTAAGATCCCACGTCCCCGATGACCGTTGTCTCCAGCCATGAAGCGGCTCTGTAGTCTCCAAGCCAGTTTCTGGTGAGCACATCACCGCCTACCAGTGCGCGTTCATCCATCTCCAGCACAACTTGAACTCTTGACATACATCGAACTGTGACTGTAACAGGCAGGGTCTGGACGTAGCGCGAGTTAGCGCCTTCAGTCTCATCCTTAATGATGATGGTATAGGTTCCAGGAGGGATACCATAGTCTAGATAATCTCCAGTTAAGTAGTCGGGCTTTGAATATCTTGCAGAGTGGTATCCTTTTCTCAGCGCCGGTCTGAAATTCATCGGTGTCGTGAAGCCGTTGAAGCCATCGAGTTGAAACGTATAGGCTTGGACACCTTGAGGCTGGGCAGGGTTCATTAGATCTCCTACCGTCGTTGCCTGTTCAACAGCCGTGATGTTCGCGGCTGCCAAGTGGCCGTCTTCATCATAAGCTTCTATTCTGAAGTAGTAGCTCCAGAAGTCATCTTTAAGTGGCGTCGGTATGAACTCGGTCTTGAAGTCTACTGTCATAAAAACGGTAGCTCCTGGATTCACGTAGACTGGAATATCAGTTGCCCTCGTCCCTTTTTGGACCCAAACATCATTGAAGATCGTCTGGAAGTAGCCGACTGTATAGGCTTCGATATGGTAGAATCCCGAAGGCAGTCCTTCCGATGTCCAATTATATCTTAAGTAATCAACTACGGTACTGTCCCATCCCCAGACGCTGAAGGCTACACTGCTCTCACCCTCAACCTGAGTGATAATGGCAGTATTGCCTCCGAACGCGACCCCCACCTTATCAACTGCGTAAACTATGATTTCTTGGCCTGGATGCTGCCATACAACAGGCTGCGATGGGTCTTCGCAGTCCCTGGAAAATAATGTGCCTGTAATATTGCCTCCTTTGACGAGGTGAAAGCTGAGTGAGCTTGCCCCACAAAGCGAAGCCTGAGATTGCGGATACTCCTGCTGGAGATATCCTGGATACCAAACCTTTATCGTGAATGTGTCTTCAGGCAGGCCGTATAGTGAGTCTCTTGATATCAACATGGACTCCCCGATCAGTGTGAGAGTCACATTCGGAGATAAGCCGGCGGCGAGACTCGTAAAGTTCCATGCTCTGAGTTTTCCTGTAGAGTCGAAAGCTTCCATGATGAGGTCTCCTGAGATAGGTGGCGGCGAAGGAGTCGATGGAAGCTCTTGATCGTGGAAGTGGACTGTCGCTTTAATTGTTCCGCCCTTCATCAGGTCTATCTCAGCATATGTGGCGCCGGCGAATTCCTGTGAGGGCACCTCGACTCTGAGTAGTCGAGGCTGGACGTAGCCGAAGATGTTCGCTTTCACGTAGTATGTGCCTCCGGGGAGTCCTGAGGTGAAGTAGGCTGAGTCATCAGGGACATGGCCGTCCCATGTTGCGCTCACTCCACTGTAGCAGGCTGGATCCCCTAGGAGGACTGTGAAGTTCCTTGGGTTCGCCGTAATGTTCCAGTACTGGTAATCATACGCCATCAACCTGCCTGCTGTGTCACTGACCTCCAGGTAGACGAGCCCCCAAGGGAATCCCTTATATCCACTTAGGTTGTAGGTTGCCAGCAGATTGCCGACAGGGTTCAACGGTACGGTATTGTTGTAGCCGAATGTGACGTAGTTCGGCCAGTCGATCGGCCCGGTTGGACATTTCGAGTATACTCTGAGCTGAATCTTCGCCCCTGGATACAGATAGATATCGACCCCATTGAGTGATTGTCCACGCTTGACCGTCACCTGAGCCGCTAAAGTCCTGGGCGCAAGGCCTGAGGCATAGGCGGTCAGCGTGTATATCCCCGGTGCTAAGCCCTCGATCTCATAGTATCCCTCAGCTGTAGAGTTGAAGAACCCAACCCCGCATACAGGCCTCCCAGTAGGCTGGTTCGTCACCGGATCCAACGCGGTCCCATTCGCAACAACCTTGCCTGGAACCCGAATACCGGAACCGTAGTAGTAGCCGTAGTAGTATTGTGAGTGGCCTGCATACCTGATCCTGCCTGATATGTAGCCGGGGTCCACCTCGCCTTTGACCAGTATCACCGGATAGTTCTCTGGTGGGAATGAGGTGTAGTTCTCCCAGACGCCGTTGACGTAGTCCGAGGTATAGAAGACCTTGAAGAAGTACTTGCCAGAGCATGGCGGAGCCTTCATCTTGTACGCGACTATCCTGTAGCATCCTCTGAATGGGCCTGTCTTCACTTGTCTATCCTGCCATGGGTCATCATCAGCAGGATACAGTAAGCCTGAGGATCTCCCTATCCACGCCGGGTTCGGGCCTGTGTAGATATGGTGAGGTGCTGAGATGCGAATGTACCACCAGCTCGGAGCCATGGGGTGCCTATCATGGAACTTCCCTGTCTCAATGAAGAAACGATCATTAGTTATGCTCGACGAGACGTACGTTGAATTTCCACCGAAGACTGTGTCCCAGCCCTTCGGCGGTGTGAATTCAGGCGGGATCGCTATGTAGAGCCATCTTCCAAAGTAGTCATTGCTCTCCCACGTGATGTTCACCGGCCCGGTTGCTGATGAGATGTTAATGTAGAAGTAAAGGTCTCCAGACGTGTCCACTATCACTGAGCCGTTGGGCGAGTAGTTGTTGTCCTGCAGGCTCGGAGGTACGTACAGGCTCCCTGGAAGAACATAAGCTATGTGGCCTATCTTATGGCCGTCAGGTAACGTATTGATCCTGTTCCCCATAGGTGCCTCTGGCCCGTTGACACCCTGAAAACCGAGGGAGTAGTGGCCGTAGACCTCTTGAAGAGGTCCAAGAAGGAGAAGTAGCATGGACGCTATGGCATAATCCCTACTACTCAAGCGCTGATCCACCGGCTGGTTGCTTTTCCGAGACCTTGGTGTTTGCGGTGCAGACTCTTATCAGCCTAGTAGCTATTTGAATGCATGGATCATGGCATTGGTTGAGTGGCGGTACGATATCTCAGGCAGTATCGCGGTGGAAACGTTTCATTCCCCCCGCCGGCAAGCTTCTATCCGTGTGCACCGAGGGGTTCAAAGGGCCGTCTAGTCACACATGATCATTCTGCCATCAAGTTCTTTACATGTTTGGAGTATTGAGGAGCTTTCCGGACGAGTTCCAGATCCGTAGTGTACAAGGTTGCTTGGAGACGGGAAGCCAAGGCTACGTAGGCCACGTCGTATACAGAGACGTCATATCTCAAGCTTGTCCTGGCGGTTTCCTCAGAGATTCTGCTCCTAGGCTCCCAGACCTCGAAGCCATACTTTGACAATGATCTCGCGGCAGAGGCCAGCTCCTCGGAGTCGTATAGTCCAGTGTATCTCAGGGCGTTGTGGGTTTCGTAGAAGAGGAGGCTTGGAACCGATATCATCAATTCATTCTTGACAGAATAGTCTCTGAGAAGCCTCGCTTCCTCTGAGAACTCTTCATCGAGAAACCATTTCGCCACGACTGAAGCGTCGGCTACAGCCTACTACTTCTCCAAGATCTGATCACTTCCGCGCTGTCCCAGCCTTTATGGGCTTTTCTGTTGAGCCTCTCGTTCAATAGAACTGCTTCGGTGATGTTTCTCTCACGCCCATATTCGAGCCTGCGGTTTATGGCTTCCCTTGCATCAGCACTCTGGTTCACGTCTGTATCCCTTATCTTCTCTGGTCGCCTACCCTTGGCCATGGTGAGCACGAGCACTACTGTATTTTCGGTGATAGTTAAGCAGAATCCCTATCATGCAGCCAATAGGTAACCGTCAAGGCATGAGGTAGAGGTGCGCTTGGAGCGAGTTAATCGAGGCTCCCAATTCGGACAGAAGCCTTAAAATGTGGACAGTAACTTATTTTTTCGGAGGAAAAACGGATTTGGTGGAATACGTAGTCGAGATAAGAGACAAGGGCGAGGTCACCATACCCAAGGAGCTGCGGAAACGATACGCACTTGAACCGAAGAAGAGTGTCAGACTCATTCCTAGGGTGGAGGGCATTCTCATCAAACCTAGGCCTGAAGACCCTCTAGCAGAGCTCAGAGGCCTAGCAAGAAGAGTATGGCCCAGTGACCAGTCGAGCGTAGGAATAGTGAAGGAGATCCGTAGGCGGGCAGATTTTGAGGCAAAGGGGAAGCTCTGATGCGTGTCCTAGTCGATACGAACATCTTCCTGAACGTAGCCCGTGAAGAGAGAGAGTTTCTAGATGGTTCAGAAGAACTCTTGAAGAGGATCAGACGGGAAGAGATCGAGGGGCTAGCGTCCTGCATCGTCCTCATTGAGATCAAGTGGGCGCTCTACGAGAAGGGGGAGTTCGCCAAGGCGGACAAGGCCGTCTCGCTCATCGAGGAGCTGGTCGAGATCGCCCCAGTAGACAAGGAGACAGCCAAGGAGGCTATTGAGATCAAGATTAGAAAGAGGCTGGAGCTGCTCGACTCCATCCATGTAGCAACCGCAATCCTCCAGGAGGCCATACTAGTCACAAGAGACATCGACATCAGAAAAAGATGTGAGGACATAGTCACAATAAGAACGCCTGAAGAGATCCTTGAAGAGAAGAAATGACGATAAAAACTATGCAGCCGATCCTGTCGGCTTCAGCCCCTTTGAGAAGATGATCGACAATCTTCAAACCGAAGCAAGCATACAGACCTATTGTCCCGACGCGAAGGATCAAGATCAGAATCAAGGAAACAACCAGAAGAACAAGAGGTCTGAGTCCCAGCTAACCGAAATCCCGCGCAGACTAGTGTGACGGAAGGTTCCCATAAGGAGCAGTTGTTCTTTGAACCGAACGATTCTTCTATGAGTAGCTTACTCGAATACAAGTCCTATAGTCCTGCCTTCGAAGTCGCCTCCCACGGAGTGGATATCAGCACCGCCAAGACCTCCTTGATTCACTCACAGTCGATGAGTTTCTACTGAGGACTGAAGGGACCCAACCTGGTACTCTCCAAGCCACTGACGAGATATCTCAAACAAATCATGAGAAGTGCTCGACCATACTAAATGGAAACCACAAGAAGAGAAGATGACAAGAACAGCGACGTAAACCTCTTACTAATAGAAAGAGATGAAAAGGCTGAGATGGCCTCTCATCGAAAAGAGGCTCGATCAAACCATCAACCTCCTGGTTCACACTACCAAGAATGGGAAGAGAAGGCCGAACAGGACGAAACCTTCTATGAAAACAGTCACCGGCGGACTAGTCATCGAAGGCAACCTCCAGATGATCAAGAAAGGAATCCCAGAGACTGTTTTCAGAAAGACTCCTGAAGATGGAAGAGCCGATGCCGCAAAGGCAGTGAGATCAATTCTCATCGACAAACTCGAAGAGGCTGGAAAGACTCTCGAGAACGACCTGTTCGATTCGGCAGCAGTCCTCTCTTACACAGCAATGTTCCGTGCCGCAAGGGCACTTCTACTCAGAGACGGGATAATCGAGAAGAGCCGCCTCTGTTTGGCTGAATATGCCGTTAGAAAAGCCAACGAATCCCTTCATGCAGTGTAGGGAACACTTCACGGGACGACCGGATTCCGCATGGTAAGCCTAAGAAGCTTAACACCGTGCTAGCAGATCGACGAGAGGTCGCTGGAAAAACCTGACCAGCAAAACATAAGAACTATCATTCATGCATCATGCGGCAGGCTGACTAGAGATGACTAAGCGTTTCGGAGGCCTTGAGAAGAAGATAGATCTACTCACGAAGGATCGCCCTATAGATCGGCTGACTTGGCTTCAGGAGGTCTTTCCTGAGTGGGGCACCTTCCTTAACGAGGAGATAGAGGATACCATAGTTGAGAAGGGGAATGTGGCCCTGTGGTGGTTGGGTGCGTGCTCCTACTGGTTCAAGACGCCGAGAAAGACTGATATCCTGATAGACGCGTACAGTGGGCCGTCGATCGCGGTCAAGTGGGGGCTCGGAGAGCCAGACTCCCCCTACGGTGTTCTCAGGCAGACAGGGGCGACCAGCCAGGTCTGGCTTAGGCTTAACCCGCAGGTTATAGATCCCTTCGCGATCAAGAAGCTCGACGCCCTCCTTTCAACCCATCCCCATGTCGATCACTGTGACATATACACCATCAAGCCGTTGACAAAGAATACAGACTGCAAGTTTGTTGGGCCGCCGAGGTCCTGCCGCAAGTTCATGGAGTTCGGGGTGCCCAGAGAGAGGGTGGTGGAGGTCAAGCCTGGGGACGAGGTCAGGATAGGCGAGGTGACAGTGAAGGCTCTGGAGGGAGCTGACAACACAGCCGTCCTTGAAGCTGCGAACATGAATGAGACCGCTGTGAACTACCTGCTCAAGACTCCTGGAGGAAACATCTACCATGCCGGTGACTCACACTACTCGAACATGTTCTTCAGGCACGGCAGGGAGAACAAAGTCGACGTCGCGATGGTCGCCTTCGGAGACAACCCTTCAGGCATGACTGATAAGATGACCGCCTACGACGCTTATAGGGTTGGAAAGGCGCTTGGCGCGAAGCTGCTCATCCCGATGCACTACGACAACTGGTCGCTGGTGCAGGGTGACCCGCAGGAGCTTGAATGGCTGGTCAAGAAGAAGGCGCCGGGGATGAAGACCGTGATCCTCCAGTGGGGGTGCAAGTTCATCTACCCAAGAGACCAGGACATAGGTAGAGCCGTATATCCGAAGGGTGAAGAGAACTTCGTCCCGGAGCGGTCATGGGAATACGGAGAGAAACCCAAGATCTTCCTGAGGGTTGAAGAGTAGGAACCCTCCTCCTTATTCTCCTGGACAACCAAAACTACTCCGGAGACTTTGCCCAGGCTTTCTGAAGATAACCCTGAACCTCCCTATCATCGAGGTCGTACCAGTCAACGTAGGCGTCTGCAACCGCGAAGAGGAAGCCGCTCCTGACGTTCAGGCAATAGACCATGTCAGCCTCAGATGCAACCAGTCTCAAGGCGTCATAGTGAGCCGTTGGGACAGCGACCACCACAGTCCTTGGGTTATGTCTCTTTATCGATCTGACCGCCGCCAGCATAGTGAAGCCGGAAGCGAGGCCGTCATCCACGAGGACCGGCTCCTTCTGAGCAAGGTCTATCGGCTTCCTTCCTCCACGAAACCTCCTAAGCCTCGCCTCTACCTCTCTCAGCCTTGAAGCCGCCAACCTACTGATCGTCACCTGATCAAGACCGAGCTCATCAACCAGCCGCTGATTCAAGACCAGTGTACCGTCTGGTGCAACCGCTCCGAAGCCTGCCTCCGGATTCCCTGGGACAGGGATCTTCCGGACGACGACTATGTCAAGAGGAAGCTTAAGCTGCTCAGCCAGGCAGTATCCGACCGGGACCCCTCCTGAAGGGACAGCTAGAATCACAGAGTCCTCACGCAGCCACCCCCTGATCATGGTGGCGAGTAGTCTGCCAGCCTCACACCTATCCATGAATACATGAGTCCTAGACCTGAATCTTGGGTCATCTGCGATCCTGCCCTGACTCAAGCTTCATCACACCAAGACGTGGCGCACCACCTTTTCCAGAGTCTTTGCCCCTTATTCTTGTTTAGGCGTTGTCTGAGCCAACTTGTTCCCTTCGTTTCAAGAGCTGCTCGGAATCCGACTGTAGATATGCCTGAAACCCTGAGGTAATGGTGAGGGGGCGCCGGCAGATGTTGAAGGGAACGAAGCGATCTCCGTTTCTAGCGTGTTGAAGGGGGGAATTAAGGTTTCCAGCCGCAACTGGAACGACACATGGGGATGAAGCAGGATCATCTTGAGCGTCAATTCGAGCTCTGCCCGGGAGGGGGTTGACCTGTACGGGCTGCTGCCATAACCGCCACCAAAGAAATTGGAACCCCAATTCCCCGCCCGGGAAAACAGAGAATACGTGAAGGCTTATTCTTCGAAGCTGGCGTCTCAGGCGCAGCTGGACTCTCTTGCCTCTGTCTCTGACTCAGCTTAAGCAATCCGGCTCTTCTCTCTTCTTCCTATACTGTAGGAGAGTGCGAAGCCAAAGGTTAAGTCGCCCCTGAAGCTACTTCTTCTTGGGGAATGTATATTGACCTCCGGGCAGGATCTCCTGCCCCGACCGGTCGTTTGTGTGCTACCAAGCATTGCATTACATGTTGCTGTATCATCTGATGTTGGAGTGATCGAAGCTTGAAGGGAAGCATGAAGTTGCCTCTCAATGCTGAGTCGTCCGCTGTGGTTGGGAGGGTCAAGTCTGGAGTCGATATTCTAGGTGAGGTTTCATGGGGCACCCATCTCTGCATGTTCTACGAGACGTGGCATGATCTAGTCGATATTCTGGTTCCATACTTCAAACAGGGACTTGAG
>JAGTQV010000022.1:0-12161 GCA_018397035.1 Candidatus Bathyarchaeota archaeon
CGGTGAGGCCAGAAGGGTCATAATGAGGGTTGTTCGAGGAGATACAGGCTGGGGTCATGATTACCTGAGTGACCGCTGCGGTGCACTATTACTGCAACATAGACTTTTCAAGAAGGCCCCGGCTGGGACCTGTCCAAGCTCCCTCGACGTCGCGGCCTTGATGGCTGACGGTTCTTTGAGATCTATAGGCGACTCAGTCGAGTTTCTACATTTCGTCGAGGAAGTTCAGGATTCTGAATGGGTTCCATACTCGAGTGATCTACTCAGGATCTCTGAGAGGGGATGCGTGACTGAGGGTGATAGCGCCCGTGTCAGGGCGATAGTAGACTACTTGGCGAGGTTGCATGCAACTAAGAGGCCTGACAGGAACCTATACATGCGGCATATACGTGACCTGATAGGTCACGGTGAGATGTTGATGGGGGTCATAGATACTTACCCTCCCCCCGACAAGCTCGATTTCACATCTGCGAAGGAGCTTGAATGGATCGAGACTCAATCTGTTAGGTGGAGAAACAGGATAAAGAATCGGTACCATAGATGCAGCAGGATCCATGGGGATGTACACCCGTTTGGGAATGTTAGATTCAGAGAGGATGGTTCCATGCTGGCTCTAGATCTTTCTCGGGAGGAGTTCGGCGAGCCGGCTGACGATCTTGCTGGGATGAGCATCAACTACCTCTTCTTCAGCGTATGGAAGCACGGAGAATTAGTCGAGCCCTTCAAGGACCTCTTCGAGATGTTCATAGATTACTATCTGGAGAGGACGAAGGATAAGGAGATCCTTGAGGTGATGGCGCCGTTCTATGCCTTCAGAGGCGTCGTCGTCGCTCACCCACTCTACTACCCTGAGCTTGAGAAGTCGAGCAGGGCAAAGATCTTCAATTTCATACTTAACGTGTTAGCTGAGGACCGGTTTGACCCTGGGAGGGTGAATGACTACCTGGAGAAGAAGCCGATTTGAGATGAGGGTGTGAATCCAACGAGATACAGAGTTAAGGATGAGAGACTCTACGAGGAGGGGCTGAAGTCCGTAGGTTGGGCAGAGGGCCACATGCCTGTACTGATGAGTGTGAGGAGGGATTTCGAGGAGAGGAGGCCGCTGAAAAACCTGATGGTCGGTGCCTGCCTACACGTTACTAAGGAGACTGCGGTGCTCGTGAGGACGTTGACAGGTGGAGGTGCTGAGGTTGCCTTATGCGGCTCGAACCCCCTCTCAACCCAGGATGATGTCGCCGCTGCCCTAGCAAATGAGGGAGTTCAGGTCTATGCCTGGCGTGGCGAGAGCATTGAGGAGTATTACTGGTGCTTGGAGAGGGTCGCTGAGGCCAGGCCTGACATAACCTTGGATGACGGTGCTGACCTTGTTAATCTGATACATTCCAGATACCCGGGGCTTGCTGACCGAGTGTTGGCTGGAACCGAAGAGACGACGAGTGGCGTAGTCAGGCTTAGAGCCATGGCTGAGTCTGGTGCACTCAAGTATCCGATAATAGCTGTCAACGACGCGTACTCAAAGTACCTCTTCGACAACAGGTACGGGACTGGGCAGAGCACGATCGACGGGATCCTGAGATCAACGGCACTACTTCTTGCAGGCAAGAACTTTGTTGTGTGCGGCTATGGCTGGTGTGGAAGAGGGATAGCCGCGAGGGCCAGAGGCATGGGCTCGAATGTGATAGTGACGGAGGTCGATCCGCTTAGAGCTCTTGAGGCAGCGATGGACGGTTTCAGTGTCATGCCGATCCAGAGAGCAGCCGAGATCGGGGACATATTCGTCACAGCTACAGGTGATGTAGGCGTCATCACAGGGAGAGAAATTGAGAAGATGAGGGATGGAGCGATCTTGGCTAATGCTGGCCACTTCAATGTTGAGGTTAAGGTCGAGGAGCTGGAGTCGATGGCCAAATCCAAGAGGACTGTCAGACCTAACGTTAAGGAGTACACACTGGGGGATGGGAGGAGGATCTACCTGCTCGCGGAGGGCAGACTCGTCAACCTCGGAGCGGCTGAGGGTCATCCTTGTGAAGTCATGATGATGTCCTTCGCAAACCAAGCACTCTGCGCAGAGTACATAGCAGAGAAGGGAAGGTTACTGGAGAGGAAGGTTCACAGAGTTCCAGAAGAGATCGATAGAAGGGTAGCTATGATGGCTCTTGAGAGCATGGGGATAGAGATAGATACTTTGACAGGGGAGCAGGAGAAGTACCTCAAGAGCTGGAAGATAGGCACCTAGAACTGGCCCAGGCCCTGAATCCGGACGCTGCGTAAGCTATTGGGCAAGTTGAGAAAAAGTAAGGGGAAGATGAGACCTATGGCAGGTAGTCAACGGTCACCGGCCAATCTCTGAAATATTCACCTACTCTGACGACGCCGACCCCTCTCAAGACCGCTGAACCAGATCCTGCCGCAAAGAACTTTATCAGCCCACCCATCATGTGGACTTCGAGCTGTGAGCCACAGGTGTGGATTCTGCCTCTCCAGCCAATGCACATTGTGCCTCCGGCAAAGTCGAATTTTCTTCCCTCACCATAAGCTGTAACTGCCTCTGCCCCCTTGATCCACACTGACCCTGCTCCCTCGCAGATTATCGTTAACGATCCATCGCCTTTGAGGAATGCTTCACCTGCCCCGGCTGCGAAAAGTAAGCCGTGGCCTTGGAGTCTTCTTGTTCCCGAGTCCGCAAAGACCGGTTGAGCTAGTATTGGGAATGCGATCAGAAGGGTCATTACTGCTCCAAGCATCAAGCATTTACTGCAGGACAGTCTCACGCTATTCACCTCAGTCCAGAGATAGGGACCGCTGTAGTCTAAGGCGTTGCGGACCTTTGTGCGAGAACTTAGTTCTCGTTGCGTAACTTCTGATATTCTTATTCAGTCTGGAATCAGTCTGAATCTACGTATTTCGAAGATTTTCGGGATGTCGCGAATCTGATTTACGCTGCAAAGGATATGTGCACTCTCAAATTCTATGGAAAGCGATGCAACCTTCGAGCAAGACTGAGAATTCCATCGGGATACGCGTCTGTAGAACTATCAACATGCCGTGATTGCAACTAATCTCGCCAGCACGCAACAGATGTCTGAACTGCATGGTAGACAGAACAGACCGTTCCTCCAGCAGCATCTGCTGCATTCTGCTGGCGGGCCTGAATGACCTGAACGATTGAAGGCTGAGATCGGACATTGTGGCTCTGCATCTAGGCTCTTCTCAATCGCGCTAACGTCCACCCTTGAAGAAACAGAGTTCACCAAGGTGGATCTGGTCTACGCCTGATCTTGATAGCTTCTTATTCTTGAGTCTTAACCAGCGTCATGTCAGCTGCTTCCTCGCTGCTGCTGCCGCTTCCTGTCTTCCTCTTCGCTCAGCTATTCGGTGGTATGCTCTTGTGGTCGCATTATCATGCTTTGGACATGTGTCATGGTTGCCTGATACATAACCGGAAAATAGTTTCATAGCAATACTCTTTTCTTGTTGGCCGGGTTTTGAAACAGGCTCTTTCGTTGATTCCCGAGCGAAACGCGGAAAGGATTCAGCTTTGGGGTATCGTCTGTGAGAGAGAGCTGCACGGATCAAGGGAGGCATACTGGATTCATATAGGTGGGTCGCGTTAGGTAGCTGGGGTTTCGCGACGCGCAAAATGTGGTTGTGTAACACACAGTAACATTTTTAAATTCAATCAAGTATAGAAGCTATGGGGAAAAGGGAAAGGGGGAGCTGGATCGAGTTGGAGTTCGGCAGCCAATATCTGGTCAAGAACGACCTAGAGAAGGCCTTCAAGGTCTTCATCGACAAGATCCTCAGCGGCGCAGATGGGCTGTGCATAACTCGCGAGCATCCCGCCAAGGTTAAAAGAAGATACGGATTAGAGAGCACACCCGTAGTCTGGTTGACTGCTGAGAGAACAGAAGGCCACCAGACTGTCGACTCCCTCATCGATCTCTCCATCCTCATCGGCGACTTCCTGCATAGGGCCAAGCGCGGCGTCGTACTTCTGGACGGGTTCGAGTACCTGATAACAAATCACGGCTTCAACCCCTTCATCAAGTTCCTGCAATTCATCAGAAGCCGGTTTGAGCGAAGTAACTCAATACTCATCGCGCCCTTGCTGGAAGGGACTCTTGACATGAAAGAGGAGAGACTAATAGAAAGAGAGATGAGACCTCTCACCATGAGCAATGAACTAAGCGGGAAATCAGGGCTCACCGTTCTCGCAAAATGAATATTGCACATCCGTTAGTGAGAGGTGGCGTCAATAATGATCTCAACCTAGGCCGCCTGTCCTTGTCTCCCCGCATGGGCTGGGGATAACCTCGAGACCCTCTTGAAGTCCTGTACTTGTTGACGTCCTAACATCTCGATGACGGCCCCTCTCAAATCCACCGCGAATCTGGGCCACACCCACATAGGCGAGAACCTCAATAGACTGCTATGAAGGTGGCATAGCGAATCCTCAAGAGCACTTCGCAGCGCCATAAGTAGGGGTTCTGCAAACGCAGAAGCCTAATCCCGACACACACTCATCTTGAAGAAGCTCACACTTAGAGTCCAAGAGATCAGCCGGCCCTGCAGTCTAATGGGAAAAACGGGAGGCGTGACCAGCAACGGGGAGCACGACTGTGAACAGCCTGGCACAAGACATGCCAGCAGGTGACCTGTAACGCTTAAATCGTTAAGGAGTTGTCTTTGGTGCGGAGATGTCCAAGACGCCAATCGTGAAGATAGACCTTCTTGAAGGGCGAACGTCAGAACAGAAGAAGAGGCTGGCTGAAGCGGTAACCGATGACCTTGTCAGGGTGCTAGGCGTAGATAGGAACAATGTCATCGTTATCTTCAACGATCTGCCTAAGGAAAACCTGGTGAAAGGCGGTACACCCGCTACAGAGTGGAAGAAGTAGATACTTAACCTTCACCCGTGTCCGGCCAGCGGTCAATGATGTGGAGGGGAAAGTTGAAAGGTGGCTATTTAAGCCTCAGTCCTGATGCTATTCTCTTCTTGATCCAGCCGTTGAAGATGGAATAGTGGTCCATTTGGCCGGCTCCGACAACCTGAAGTGGGTCATCAGGAAGTACTCATTGCTCAACGCAGTTGCCCATGATGGAAAGGCAGAGGTAGGCGCGGTCGTCGGCAAAGTCCTCGGGGAGAGAGCTGAGCTTAGAGGGCGGGCCAGAGAGCTTACCGGGCTGGTCTCAGAGATCGTGCAAGAGACCAACAGGCTAACATTCGATGAACAGAAGTCGCTACTCAAGGAATACTATCAGCAAAAGCCCGAGTCGACTAAGACCGAGAAACCCAAAGTCCTACCCCCCTTGCTCAACGCTGACAGATACAGAGAGATCGTGACGAGGTTCTCTCCTAACCCTGACTGCGCCCTCCATCTCGGTTCAGCCAGAGCGATAATACTCTCACATGACTATGCCAGAATGTACAGCGGGAAGTTCCTCTTAAGGTTCGAGGATACAGACCCTCGACTGAAGAGGTCAGCCCTCGAGTTCTACGAGATGATAAGGGAGGACCTCTCTTGGCTCGGCTGCAAGTGGGACGCTGAATTCACTCAGAGCGACCGCATGACGATCTACTATGAATATGCCAAGAACCTGATCGAAGTCGGGGGGGCCTACGTCTGCGTATGCGATCCCGAGGTCTTCAAGACAGATCTACTCGCAATGAAACCATGCGGATGCAGAGACCTCCCAGTAGACGAGCATCTCGACAGGTGGAATATGATGCTTGACGGAACCTACGCGGAGGGCGAGGCTGTAGTCAGAGTCAAGACTGAACTCTCACACCCAAACCCGGCGGTGAGAGACTGGCCTGCACTCAGGATAATAGACACGGAGAAGAACCCCCATCCGCGGGTCGGCTCGAAGTACCGCGTCTGGCCACTGTACAACTTCTCAACAGGCATAGACGACCACCTGATGGGTATAACACACATCATAAGAGGCAAAGAACACCTCACAAACATGACAAGGCAGCTCTACATGTACAAACACCTCTCTTGGGAATACCCCGAGACTATACACTATGGCAGACTCAAGATCGAGGGGGCGACTCTCAGTAAATCTAGGATACTTAGAATGCTCTCCGAGGGTGAGGTGAGGAGCCTAGACGACCCTAGGCTTGCGACTCTTGCCGCCCTCAGGAGAAGGGGGATAACCCCGGAAGCGCTACGGAGCCTAGTGATCGAAGTAGGCCCTAGGCCTGTAGACGCTACGCTCGCCTGGGAGAACATCTACGCAGTAAACAGGAAGATCATAGATCCGATAGCGAATAGGTACTTTTTCGTCCATGAACCGGTGGAGCTACTTGTCGAAGGCGTACGTGAACCGCACATCTCCAAACCGCTCCTGAACCCTAACGACCGATCCAGAGGATGCCGGAGGCTGGGGGTTAAACCTGAGAGAGATACGGCTACGCTGTTGATCACGAGAAGAGACCTTGAGATAGTTAAGAAAGGCCCTGTCAGACTGATGGAACTCTTCAATATCAGATACAAGAGTTCAGATGGGGATAAAGTCTTGGGGACATTTCAGAGCACAGACTATTCCGAAGCCCGGAGGCTCGGCGTGCCGCTCATCCACTGGCTTCCATCCGAAGGAAACATACAGGTCGAGGTTATGATGCCTGACGGGAAGACGATATCAGGCCTCGCAGAACCTATGCTGGCTGACGAGAAACCTGACAGAGTAGTTCAACTCGTCAGGTTCGGATTCGGGAGGATAGAGAAGACCTCAAAGGATCATGTGGAGATCTGCTACGCGCATAGCTAGGCTCCATCAAGATGCAGTCCAGAACTACTGTGGGTCAAGCTTCTCCCGGAGGAAGGGATGCACCACCGGCGCATGAGTAGTATGGTCTACGGAGCTCGATCGCTTTTCTGAAGATCTCACTGAGAGCCTTGGGGTCTTCGCCGCGTCTCAGCGGGGTGAGAATGTCCAGCAGGTTCTCCTGACTCATCAAGCAAGGTTTCAGCTTGCCATCACTAGTCAGCCTGATCTTTGTGCAGTGGAGGCAGAACTCACTATTCTGAACGGGCTTAACTATCTCGACGTCGAGCCCTCCAAGCGTGTATACCTTTCTGTTCTGCATCGAATGCCTGATCCTGACTTTGCTCGCTCTGCTCGAGATCTCCTGCTCCAGCTCTTCGAGAGGGTGATGATAGCGCGTGTAGAACTCCTCACCCCTCTTCAGGGGTTCAAGCTCAATCAGCTGGAGTATCGCCCCAGCAGTCTTGGCGAAACTCATCATGGAGTGAACCTGATCTGAGTTCAGTCCACGGAGCAAGACCATATTCAACTTGACAGGGGTGAGCCCAGCCTTGGATGCGGCCTCCACACCCGCCAGGGCCGGCTGGACGTCTCTGCCGACTATCCTCCGGTATACCAGTGGGTCCGTTGAGGGAAGGTTGATGTTGACCCTGTCTAGACCGGCCTCTCTGAGCTCGAGCGCCCTCTCCAAGCTCAGTTGACGCGCGTTGGTCACCATGGAGATCTCATCGATCCCAGGCAGAGTATCCAGCAAGGAGACTATCCTCTGGAGGTCTTTCCTCATCAGCGGTTCCCCGCCTGTGAGCTTTATCTTCCTGACACCGAAATCAGACCCGACCCTTGCTATCTCAAGGATCTCCTCTGGCTCCATCTCCAGATATGATTGATCATGCCCTTCACGGTGACAGTAGAAACAGTCCAGGTCGCATCGCTGCGTCAGGGATATCCGCAGGTTCTCGACCGGCCGGCAGTACCTGTCAGTGATCAAGCTCCCTCAACTTCCCCGCGCATGAAGAAGAATATGTGGGAGTTCAGGGAGTATAAGTCTGTCAAGCGCCCTCGACACAGCATCTGGTGAGCCTGGAATGCAGAATACAGGCTTCCTTGAGGCTATGCCCGCAGCCGCCCTTGTGAGGAGAGCGGCGGAGCCTATCTCATCATAGCTTATCCGCCTAAAGAACTCACCGAACCCCGGGAGTTCCTTATCGAAGAGTTGTTGAGCAACCTCTATCGTCACGTCGTCCTCTGAGATCCCTGTTCCCCCAGTGACTATTATCGAGTCGACTTCAGGATCTTGGAGCGCGTCTTTAAGTGTTGAGAGCAGGATGTCTCGGTCGTCCGGCACCAGCCTTCTGGAGTGGACTATGTGGCCGTGCTCCCTCAGCCTACTCTCGATCAGGTCTCCTGAAGGGTCTCGGTCGCATCCTGACCCCTGCCTGTGCCGGGATCTTGAGGTGCTGCAGGTCACTACAAGGACGCCTCTGGCGTTCCTGGCCTTTGACTTGTGGAGTCTCGAGGTCTCGCTCATCCTGTCTATGCCTTCAGTTTCTCTTTGACCTTGATGTACTCTATCCAGGTCTCAGGATACTGGCCATGCTCATCCTTTTCAATCTTCTTGACCATATCCCATATGTTTAGGAGGTAGACGGCGGCTGCGGTTAGAGCCTCCATCTCAACCCCTGTCTTCGCAGTAGCTTTCACCCTAGCCTCCACCTCGATGAAGTCCCTGCCTATCTGCGAGTATGCCTCCACCTTTGAGATCGGGATGTTGTGGCACATCGGTATGAGTTGGCTTGTGTTCTTCACGGCGAGGTTTGCGGCAACCTCAGCGATCGCTATCGGGTCCCCTTTCTCGATCTTCCCCTCTCTGAGCGCGTCAGCAGTCTCAGGCCTCACCCTCAACCTGCCAACAGCGGCCGCCTCCCTGCTAACCGGCTCCTTAGAGGATATATCGACCATCCGGAACCTGCTTCTCCACTCCATCCTAGAACCCAGCCTTCCTCCTGTTATTCTCATCATTCCAAACCTTGATCAGTGTCTTCAAAGCTTGAGCCCTGGGGTCTGCCTCTTGATACTTATAGATTCTGATCCTGCCGAACCTCTTCTGCTCAACCAGGCCGATCTTCTCGAGGTGTTCAAGGTGGCCTTTCGTGGTTGAGTGGTTCAGGCCTGTGCTCTTCGCTATCTCAGTGATATTCAGCTCAACCGCATCTGAGAGCAGCATCAGTATCCTCGTCCTTCCTCGAGATGAGAGGATCTCATCAAGCCGAGTATCTTCTTGCATCTGTCGAGAACACTTCCAAGGCAGACTCTATACACTCCCTCATAGCTGAGGCCGGGATCGACCTCAAACCTATCAGCGTGGTTCTTCCTTTCGTACCCTTGCCTGAGGGTTTCGATGAGATCAAGCCTGTCGCGCTCAGGAGACGCATATACTTCCAGAACTGTGTATGCCCTCTCGCTGACATATCATACTCTTCACAGACGACCTTGTAGACTCTCTCCAGATCCCCCATATTCACGTAGGCCTGATCGCTCTCCTCAAGAGTCCTTGAAAGGGCGAGCAGGAATAGTTTCTCATTTATGGAGAGTGAGGCTAGGTGGTCGCCCCTGAGGGTCGGATAGACCGCTGCCGCCGCCTTCCTGACGTGCTCAGGCCTGACCTCCCGGCTCTCCTCAGAGTCAGCGTACTTTCCTGATCTCCAGAGAAGCTCGATCGCATACCGTGCATCCCCATTCATCGAGGCTAAGTCGGCCACGAACTCCAAGGTATCCTCCTGAACAACACCATCCTTGAATGCGATAGAGACCCTGTCCTTTAGGATGGTGATAAGCTCATTGGAGGAGTATGGCTTCAGCTCGATGAGGTTCTTCTGCAGTGTACTCGCAGCGCTGCGGTCCAGAGACTCCAGGTACTTGACCTCTCTGAGCATACAGATGAGTGAGAGGCGTATAGGCTCGGTCACTCTATCCTCCTGCACCCTGGTCAGAGTGTATAGTGCCGAGTCATCAGCTTCTATCAGAGCTTCAAGTTCATCTAAGGCTAGTATCAGGATGAAGTTCTTCTGGTCTAGAATACGCATGATCGCCTGAAGGAGCTCCTCTGATGAGAACCCTCTCCTCGGGAACCTCTCCTCAAACCGGTCCATCACCTTCCTGAGAACAGCGAAGAGGCTGCCTTTACACTCACGGCAGTTGACGTGGATGTAGCGTAGAGCTATCTTCCTCTCCCTTGCAGCCCTGACTATGTCCAGGCCGAACCTCTGGGCGATAACGGTCTTTCCTGTACCTACAGGACCTGTTATCAAGACCCTCTGGCCTGTGGATCCCGGCCTCTCCAATAATGATCTGAAGAGATGTGTCAGGAAGGTCAGCTGACCTTCCCTATGCGGGAGTCTTGCTGGAATATACTCTATGGATAGTGGAGCCTCATCCTTGAAGACGGTCGGCCTCATTAGAACCTGGTCTATCAGGTCGTCTCTGCCCCTCTTGACGCCGCCAACCGTATGACTCCCCTCTTATCGAGTCTGGGGAACGACTATCTTTGTACACTCTAGAGGATATAAACGGTAGAGAAGAGTGAAAGTGGATACAGACGCTACCTGTAACAGAACCTCACAGCCTGAATGACATGCCACCTACCAATGGGATGCTGTCACAGCAGAGCTACTGCGCATCCGAGGCTGAAGCACCCCCACCAATCCTATGCAGAAAATACAGTGAGTACGCTGACACAGAAAAGATCAGGAGGACAAGTTTACTGGCGTAGACTATTGAGACAGCCGTCTTCGGATTTGGAAACCGATTAACCAGGATATCAGGATTAGCGACCCCTGTCACAGACATCAGGGCGCTCCAGAGCGTGAAGTTGAAGAATAGCTCGTAGAGTGAACCGAAAGCTATCAAGAAGGAGATCACGAAGAGGAAGGTGCGAACATCCCTGCTCAGAAGAGCTATCCTTGCCTCAAGATGCTGGATCAAGAAGGCGTAGAAGAGGAAGACGAATATGAAGATCAGGGTCATCGGCTTGAACTGTATGAAGGGGACGGGTGACCACTCGTCAAGGATGAACTGTTCACCGTAGACAGAAGGTGAAGGGTGCCTCCACAGACCATCGGCGACCAGTGCCAGCGCAAGCATACCTGAGACAGAGGAGATTATCAGCCACCTATACTTCAGAAAACCTGAACCCACAGGAGATCACTTCCCTAGACCCCACTTCCAACTACGATAGATCTCGTCTGGGAAAGGCGGCCTCAATTCCACCACACTCCCATCCTCGGCTTCGACTCTCCTACCATACTTCCTGCTCACGAGCTCCCCGACCTCGACCGCGGGAATACCTCTTCTCAAGAGTCTAGAGACTATCTTCCTAGAATGTGAAGGTTTGGCAGCTACAAGAAGCGAGCCTGAACTCAGCAGACGCAGTGGATCGATTCCGAGGCACCTGCATACAGCGTCGGTCTCTGGAGAAACCGGAACATCTTTACTGTAGAGGACAACCCCTAGCTTCGATGCTTCAGCAAGCTCCCAGACTCCGCATAGAAGACCACCCTCAGTGGGATCATGCATCGCATCAACCCCCCCAGCCTCCAGCGAAGCCATCGCATCCTCGACGACACTTATCTTCTTGTACAGTCGCTGGGCCCTCCTAAGAATCCTCATGTCAAGATGTCTTTTCAAGCCTTCCTCATAGTCCGTCGCAAGTATCGCGGTCCCCTCTATCCCTGCGCTCTTCGTGAGTATGAGTCTGTCCCCGGGGACAGCCCCACTAGATGTTACGTAGCGGCCAGATCTAACCTCACCCACCATGAAACCAGCGATCAAGGGTCTTTCCAGCATGGGGGTCACCTCGGAGTGCCCACCTGCCACCGTCACTCCCAGCTCAATGCATGCGGCGTCGATCTGCCTCGTGATCTTGCGCAGGACAGCCTCCCCACTCCCCTCCGGCAGGATTACCGAGCAGAAGTACCATCTAGGCCTTGCTCCACGCGTAGCCACGTCATTAGCGTTCACATGGACTGAGAGCCAGCCGATATTGGCTAACGCACCTGTTATGGGATCTGTGGAGAGTACAATGGTAGTCCTCCCCATCCTCACGACCGCAGCATCCTCCCCTATCCCGGGACCGACGAGTAGACTGTCGCTGTGAACACCCAGATTTCTGAAGATGACTCTCCGAAGAACCTGCACAGGGATCTTACCGACTGGAAAGACCCTCATGACTCAGACCTGCGATCAGTCTGGGCTACCTCCAAGTATTAGAGGCTATGCCCCCTAGCCTGCTAGAATATTAGGCAGAACATTGAGGTCTTCGGCAGAGGATGGTAGGCTCCCGCACTCAAGATCTATATCACTGAATCAGTTGGGCTCGCGTCCGGTACTCCTCA
>JAGTQV010000022.1:12192-18524 GCA_018397035.1 Candidatus Bathyarchaeota archaeon
GGTATTTCCTCAACATCCCCTCCGCAGCAACTAGGTGTGGGCTGATCATCCGCCTATCCACAAGTCTACAGAAAAGTCTTTTAGCTGTGGAAGATCATTCCAAAAAAATGAAGCATCAAACCTGAAGAGTTGAGTTGGAGACCTTCATTAATGAAGACCGATAGAAGTAGAATTATCGCGTCCTTGACTGTAATAGTTATCCTGCTCGGCTCAACGAGCTTCACACTCCAGTCCTACGCTGAAAAGTCAAGCTTGAAAGTATCCGACTTTGAGGATCCAAGCATCTGTGGCAGCTGTCACGATCAACACTACAGCGAGTGGCAGAGGAGCCAACACGCCATGGCCCAAGTAGATCGCCTCTACCTAGCCGAGTATGATCAAGCAAGCAAAGATACGGGCGGCCTGACAGACCCTTTCTGCACGAAATGCCACTCACCAATCAGCTACCTAGCCGGCGAGATACCGGTCAGCAGCGAGCTTGGAATGAAGGGGGTCTCATGCGACTTCTGCCACACCGTCTCCGGCACCACGGACACTGGTAACGGAGCTTTCGAGAACTCTCCAGGAAAGAGTAAGAGAGGACCGTTGAGGGATCCATCAGCCTCAGGCTACCACGACAGCACATATTCGGAGCTCCACAGAGAGTCAGAGTTCTGTGCAATGTGCCATGTCGTGAACCACCCTGTGAACGGCCTCCCGATAATGACTACGTACCAGGAGTGGAGGCAGAGCCCGTACGCCGCAGAGGGGGTCACATGTCAGCACTGCATGATGGTCCCGACCAAAAGGAAGGCCGCGGTCACGGGCAATGTGAGAGACGAGGTCTTCGGCCACATCTTCCTCGGTGGACACCACGAGTACAACCTCAAGAGAGCGGCGAGACTGACTCTGGAGGTCTCTTCTCCAGTAACTGCAGGTGAGAATGTGACGATCCGGGCTAACGTCACAAACTCAGGGTGTGGCCATGCTCTCCCGACAGGCGTGTCTGAGGTGAGGGAGCTCTGGCTAGAGGTAACGGCACAGGATCACTCGGGAAAGCTCCTCTTCCAGGGCAGACAATACTACAGGCCTGTCTTCGTAGATGAGAAAGGTGAGGATGTTGGCCCGCTCTTCTGGAGGGCGACGAAGATCCTCAGCGACAACAGGATAGCGCCGAAGGAGACGAGGACTGAGAGATTCAGTTTCAATATCCCGCCTGACGCCACCCTGCCCATCACCGTTGATGCGAGGCTGCTCTACAGGCTGGCTCCTCAAGAGGTGGCAGACAAGGCAGGTCTGGGATTGTTGCCTGTCACGGTGCTGGCTCAGGCAGAGGTCTCTGCTGGCCGCAGCGGCATCCTGAGTATCTTCGGCCTGCCTGCAGCATTAGTCGCCGTAGCGGTCATGGCCTTGGCCGCTCTCCTCATCCTGCATAGGAGGCGCCGGCAATAGCCGCATAGAAGTCGCCGGCCCGCGGCAAGAGAGGAGATGTTGGCCGGATTCATCAAGAAGGGTGATCGAAGACAGCCCAGACGTATTCAGGTAACGTCTCTGAACTACTCCTGAGACCTAGGGGCGACGCCGCAGCCTGAACCACCCCTGCCTCATCAAGACTTGACATCACCTGTTAGGAGTCTGGGACGAGCAAGAAGTGGTCGGTGAAGATGTCCGTGAAGGATATTACAGTGGCGCCTTTGGCTTTCGAGAGTCTCGGAGTCAGATCTATGTCATCACTGATAAAGACGCCTGACCTAAGCATCCTGGTAGATCCAGGTCTCTCTCTAGGGATACGCTTCAACCTGCTCCCCCACCCTGAGGAGTACCGGACGCGAGCCCAACTGCGCAGACGTCTCATAGATGAGTCTAGGAAGGCAGACGTCGTAACGGTCTCTCACTACCATCATGACCACTACACACCAAACTATACCGAGAACGTCTTGATCGGCTCGACCCCAGAGGAGGCCCAGGAGATCATCCAAGACAAGACCCTGCTGCTGAAGGATTTCAGAACAAAGATAAACCCAAGCCAGAGACGGAGGGGTTGGCTTTTCAACCGGTTCGCAGAGAAGTTCTCCAGAAGGATTCATATCGCCGATGGAAACCGTTTCCAGTTCGGAGCGACTGAACTCAAGTTCTCGCACCCAGTATTCCATGGAGGGAGCGGATCCGGCCTAGGCTGGGTAGTGATGCTCACGGTAATCTACGGTGAAGATAAGATTACGCATACATCAGATGTTCAAGGCCCCATGGACGAGGCGGTGGTTGGGACGATACTCTCGGATGAACCCAGAATACTCGTACTATGTGGCCCGCCACTTTACCTGTCAGGAAGACTCGTGAAGGAGGAGCAGATAGAACTTGCAAGAGCGAACTTGACCAAGCTCAGCCAGGAGGTGTCCACGGTGATACTGGACCATCACCTGATGAGGAGCCCTGACTGGAGAGATTTCATCGAACCAGCACTCCAAGCCGCGGAGTTGAACAGGAACACGATCCGGTCAGCCGCAGAGCATGCTCAACTACCGAATAGGCTTCTTGAATGCAGAAGAAGAGAGTTATACAGTGAGAACCCACCATGCCGCGAGTTCCTGAAGTGGACCAAGCTGCCGGAGGAGAGGCGGAGACTTGAGCCTCCACCAATATAGGATCTTGAGCCTCACTGCCTTGAACCGCAACGGGTACAGTACAGAGTTTCCGCATCCACCTCTGCGCCGCAGTTGAGACAGTACCTGACCGCAGCCTTACCTTTCAGGCCTCTCCTAGACTTTAACTTAGCCGAAGCAAAAGCCAATCCGATCAGAAATATCGCCAGGAGCGCAGGGAATGTGTACTGCTCAATAGCGGGGCCGGATCCGCCTCCGGCCTCTTGAGGGGTTGTGGTCGTCGTGGCCGTGCCTGGAGGGGGGAGCGCCGGGGTCGGGGCAGGTGTCGGTTTCGGCCTGGGCGTCGGCGTGGTCGGCGTGCTTACTCGACTCTCAGCCAGCACACTTACATCATCCCAGAAAGCATCTGGGGTGCTCAGGTGTGAGACAGTCGTCATCTCGAAGCTTACCGAGAGCTTCTCCAAATCTAGGTTACTGGAACTTCCGAATCTAGACTCGAAATCGCTCTTGACCTCACGCTCAATATGAGTCCATTGATGGAGCAGTGCCGGCAGGAAGAATATCGTATTGTCTGAGGTGTTGTAGAGGAACTCGCCCAAGGCCGGAGGAGCCCATGCCACGTAGTAGGAGAGATTTAGTGAGCGTCCGCCCTTCAGGCTCACCTGGACCACTGACCTGATATTAGTGTGGCTGTTCTGGCCTATCACAGCAGGCATGACCCAGAACCTTAGCAGGATATCGAGATCTCTGATGTCTGTCGAGAGCGCCTGCATAACCCCGCCCCCACGCTTCTGCGAATAAGGTATCTCCCTGGCAGGGTTGATGTATGTCCGCAGACACCAGGAGCCCGAATGCCTCGTTCCAGAGGTCACATTAACTCTTCCATACACTTGATCATAGATGAAGGGCTGCCACCCGTCTAAGTGAGACTCAAAACCGCCGTTGACGATCAACTCCTCCCTTGGAGATGCTGAGACAGGTGAGGGCCACAACAACAAAGCAAAGAGGAATAGGCGCAGACAACACCTGAGCATACGACACACTCCTATAGGTCGTCTCCCAGTCTTTTGAAGCTTTCCAGACCGGTACCAGTAACCAACGCCTTCTGGGCCGGGACTGATTTTTCTGTAGTGGTTGCACTATACTGACCAAGTCTGAAGCCGGCAGGGTGATTGCGAAAGCTTCTTATTCTGAGAGGCAAAGCTACTGGATACTAGTCGAGGTTTGATAGTTTGGCATACTATTATGTTCCTAAGCCACCGGCCAGGTACGCTTACCTACCTCCTGCCCAGCAGTACCTCGTCCCTTCACCGCCAGCCTACGTTGTCGTGGAGCAGCCGCCACAAGCATACATCTACCAGCCCCCGCCCCAGGAGGTTCTCGTACCGCAGCCGCCGGAGGTCTACTATCAGCCGCCACCTCAGGAGGTTCTCGTACCACAGCCGCCGCAGAGATATCTGGTTCAGCCGCCTCCTCAAGAATACATAGTGCCCTCCCCACCAGTCAAGTATGCAGTTCAGCATCCACTCTACCGCGTATACTAGCCCAGCCGAATCGACTGGCACTCGACAATCTACCTTAGAGAATACCAGTCGACAAGTAGCTTGGGCAGTGCTGGATCGACCGAAACATCTTCACCCGCCTCAAACTCCATCTCCTTCGCTGTGACTGCAAAGCATTCAAGCAACTGGACACTTCAGACTTACCATGTTTCAGTCCGAGTTTAGAGTACATGGTTTCCGAATCAACTATCTCCGATTACACCATAAGAATAGCTATGAGTTGGAGGGAGAATTCAGGTCCATCTCAGAAGTCTACTCTGGGAAGTGCAGGCGTCGGAGTCGGGTTTTGAGGCTTAGGAGCATACTCACTGCAGGTATCCTGATCAGAGTTGCTCTGATGCCTTTCACAGCGCACCCTTTCGATGTCTATGTATGGCACAGATTGATCCTTGGAATAGTCGAGGGCCCGACATCTGTCAAGTTCTTTCCCCCGATGCTCTTCTACACTCTTGTACCGGTTGCCTTCACCTATGAATGGGCTTCTGGTGTGCTGGGAGCCTCCCCAATTCCTCTGAGGTCTCTTCCAGAGATACTCAACCCTGACCCTAGATACGGGATTCAATACATCACAGACCCGAGCTTCAATACTCTGGTGAAGATCCCGTTTCTTGTTGCGGACGTCCTCGCTACCGTAGCGATCTTCAAGCTTATAGAAAACCTCTCTCGAGACAAGAGTGAAGCATCATGGGCGGCTGCTGTCTGGTTTCTCAACCCCTACCTGATCCTGATCTCCGCGGTCTGGGGAATGTTCGACTCACTGCCAACCCTCTTCTCAATCGTCTCGATGTGGCTGCTTCTGCGGAGACGTCTAGACCTCTCTGCATTTGCAATGGGTGTGGCCGCGGCCTACAAGCTCTACCCTGCTGTCTTCCTGTTTCCGACGGTGATCTTCACCTTGAACTCTGACCTCTCTGCCTCGCGTAGAGCAGTCCTCAGATACATCTTGGTATTCACTGCATCCACATTCATCCTGTTCCTTCCAGCCATCTCCCAAAGCCTCAGCTTCTCTCAAGGCCTCCTTACAGGCCCTCCTGACCCTGGAGCCGCCGGCTTCGGCTTGACATTCTGGTCTGTACTGTTGATCCTACCCTCAAATCCAGATTTCGTCATAGCGACTTCGAACCTGATAGTAATCACTTTTCTGGCCGCGACGTATCTTCAGGCCTTCAGGAGACGCGCTGACTCCGGACCATTGAGCCTAGCCGCATTTCAGCTCTGCAGCATCCTCTCGATATTCGCGGGGTTTCGATTCGTATGTGAACAGTTTCTCGTCTGGGCGCTGCCATACATGGTGATCTTGGCTGTTGCAGGCAAAGTCAAGACCAGGGAATACTGGTCTCTCTCATCGATAGCTCTCGCATACTCATTGATCCATGGACTAAACGGGATCTTCTTCCTTCTGCCGGCTTGGCCTTGGCTGGGCGGCCTTCTGCTCTCAGTGACGAGGCTCGTAAGGGGGCCAGTGGCTGCCGACTCAGGTTACGGTTATGAATTAGTCTCCCAACCCCACCTCTCACCTGTAACTCTGACTCTCACAGTCCTAGGCTCAGCCTTCACGTTGATCGTGGCAGCCATCTGGAAGAGGCTGGCTCTCAACAGAGCTCCTGACACCTTCCAAAGTTTGAACATGAGGGGTCTGTGAACCCTCAGACTACCGGGAGAGGGGAGGAGTAGAAATGAATGCGCGGATCTGCATGCTTCATAACCGGTGCGTCTCTAGAGGCGGGGCTGAGAGACAGATCTTCTCTCTGAGCAGAGAGCTCAGACGGCTCGGTTACCAGGTGGAGGTAGCCGTCACCCGATATGTCAAGGAGGCATGCTTCCCCGAGCTTGTTGATGCTACAAAGATAACTAGCCTCTCCAGGTTCTTCGGCCATGACGTCTTCAGGGCGATACCGGTGATTCAGGCGCTCGAGCTTGCATTGCGTCTGCCTGAGGGCTTCGACCTGTTACACGCCCATAATTTCCCCAGCGCGATCGCTGCTTTCCTGGCTACGAGGCTGAGGAGCAGCTACATTGACACCCCATACATATGGCAGTGTAATGAACCGCCAAGGATCCTCCATGACCGGCTGGAGATAGGCAGGTTCATCAGGCAACCCCAAGTCCCAGCGAGGACGGGCAGGGCGGCAGCATTGCTCGGAATCAAGACGATGCATATAACATCGAAGCAGATCGATAAGCTCGC
>JAGTQV010000154.1 GCA_018397035.1 Candidatus Bathyarchaeota archaeon
CCAAGGATCGCGAGGACCGTGACAAGCCCTGAAGTGAAGACTAGACCTGAGAAAGCCCCATGAGTCAAGGATTCTGATTCAACCAGGTAAGCTATGTATCCAGGTAGGAGAGCGAATGAGCATGATGAAGAAGCGACGAGAGCCCGGCGAGGAAGGCGAAAGTGAAGTTGAAGAGTATACCCTCAGGAGCCAAGCTAAACCTCTCCCAAAATCGTCATTATTTCTTTAATGAGTGTAGCTGCATCCACGACGCCTTCATGCCTGTACCTCACACATCCATCCGGATCTATCACTATGAGACTAGGGATCAGTGTGATCCTATACTTGAATGAGGCCCCTCCAACATCGACTGCCATTCTCCATTTCACTTTGTAGGAGTTGGCGAAGGCGTGAAGCTCCTCACTTATACCTTTCCCCCCATAGACTGAGATCGAGAGTATCTCCACTTTTTCACTCCAGGATGAATGGACTTTTCCAGTTCTATGACTTGTTGTTTACATGGCTTACACTGCGCACCCATAAAATCCAAGATGACAATCTTTCCTTTGAAATCGCTTAGAGTGAACAGGTTCCCATCGATATCTGTGAGCGTAAAGTCTTCAGCCACTGGATAAACAGAGTCGCCCTTGGCTCGGTCAGAGCCCCCTACCTGCGATTGAGAAATGTCAGACGGAGGACTGGATAGCACCACATAGGATTCCGACGGACTATTCATAGATGAGTAGACGAAGAAGACTGCCAAGGCGAGAAACGAGAACAATACCACACCGATCGCTACTGCTTTTCTATTCTGAGCGCTCGTCTTCTTCCTCAAAATTCGTGATTGTGATTTCTTACCCAAAGTCGCCTGCCACAGACCAGCTGTGTATCTCACGACCACTTATTAGTGTTAAGGTGTTCTGCCGTTGAGCCAGTCAGTGGGCAGTCAATTCGAAGTGGGCCAACAGACGAGACAGCCTAGGAAGGAACTGGAAGAGCAGCTGCCTTCAATAGTTCTTGTCAGATTCAAAATCAGCATTTCTCTCGATTGCATTGCCTATTGCATGGTAATCGCGTTGATGATACTAAAATCGTACATACAATGCCTCAAGAAGAAGTTATACGGACTAAGAAGAATGGGTCCACAACCTCGACGATGCAACATGGAGAGTGGACGCAGCCGGGCATTAGTGCAGTGTTTGCCAGTCCATGTCGCCAGGAGCCACGCCGCGTATGTGATGAGCAGACATTCCGTTGGCGCGGCGTTGACAGTCAAAATGGGACCTTCATGACATACTCGCACAGAAGTAGATAAGATGGAGGGTCGCGAATTAGAAAACAATATATTCATTAACGTTGATTTGAATTTGGGAAGTGGATTGAGCGTCACAACGACACAAGCCAGGCTGAGGCGCCTTGCGGAGTCCGGTCTAATAGGCACATGCAAACCTTCTGAACGCATATCAGAGCTAAGGAGGAGAGTGTCTGACCTTGATGAGGTTGGGCTCAGACATGTGCAGTGTATCTTCTCGGGTCTGAGCGACCTCACACGTTTGAAGATTCTTGAGCTCATAGGTGAGGGGGAGCTCTGCGGCTGCGAGGTGATGGCAGCACTAGACCTTACACAGCCTACCACATCACATCATCTAGGGATACTGGAGCGATCGGGCTTGATCTCCTCACGCCGTGAGGGCAAGTGGGTCTTCTATAGACTTGCAAACCCCAAGTTGAGGTCTCTGCTCAGGAAGGGACTCATGATCGCTAAGGAGAGTGCTTAAGCTGGGAGAGGCGAAACGGAAGAGACTCTCTATCCTGAGCCGATTTCTGACACTGTGGATCTTTTTAGCAATGGCTGCGGGGGTGGGTCTGGGCGCATTCTTCCCAGACACCTCGAAGATCCTTGACGCGCTGAGGATAGACGCGATCTCCCTCCCAATAGCCGTAGGTCTGCTCTGGATGATGTACCCTCCACTTGCTGAAGTCAAGTATGAGGAACTCTCCAAGGTTGCCAGAGCATGGAAGATGTTCAGTGTCTCAATAGTCCAGAACTGGCTGGTGGGGCCGCTCCTAATGTTTGCGCTCGCATGGCTTTTTCTACCCGATCTCCCCCACTACAGGATTGGAATAATAATCGTGGGTCTCGCCAGATGCATCGCCATGGTGCTCGTTTGGAATATGCTCGCCGGAGGTGATAATGAATACTGTGCCGTGCTCGTGGCCTTGAACTCAATCTTCCAGATAGCGCTCTACTCGGTCTACGCCTGGTTTTTCATAACGCTGTTATCCTCCTGGATCTCCCATGGGTCAGGAGTGGTAGTGAACCTCTCAATAATGGATGTGGCTAGGACCGTCTTCGTCTTTCTTGGAATCCCCTTCATCGCTGGAATAGTGACCAGATTCACACTGATCCGGGGGAAAGGCAGAGATTGGTACGGGGAAGTTTTGATGAAAAGACTCAGACCAACATCATTGGTTGGCCTGCTCTTCACTATCGTGGTGATGTTCTCGCTGAAGGGGGAGTACATACTGGCGCTGCCTTGGGACGTTCTGCGTATCGCGATCCCACTTGTAAGCTACTTCCTCATCATGTTCGCCGTCTCCTTCGCAATGTCCTCGGCCTTGAGGTTCAACTACCCTGAAACCGCGACGCTCTCCTTCACTGCTGCAAGCAACAACTTCGAGCTTGCCATAGCTGTAGCCGTCGGTGTCTTCGGAATAAACTCCGGCGAGGCCTTCGCAACGGTGATAGGACCACTCTTCGAAGTTCCTGTTCTGATAAGCCTTGTGAATGTTTCACTTTGGGCCCAGCGACAATTCTTCTCCAGACCCACGCTTGAGGAAATTGCGCAACCTGCGGCTCGAGAGTAGGCGCGAACGCCCGGATCCCTACTCTTTAAGGCTTATCCGAGCCCTCATAGCACTTTATAGACCTCATAAGATGCTACATTCAGGGTGACCGTGTCCGGAAATGCTTCCGCTGCCATTATCGACTGCAGGGTTAGCGCGAAATCACAAGATTCTCATTCACCG
>JAGTQV010000150.1:0-512 GCA_018397035.1 Candidatus Bathyarchaeota archaeon
AAGCGCAGCCGGCCTAGAGTAACATCGGGTATCTGGGAATAGGCCTGACGAAATCTGAGAGGGTTGTGTTGAGCCTTTCACTCGACACAGCCGCAAGCACCAGCATGCTGGAGAGTATCCCATCAGGACACAGACTGTAGTCTGGGCTTATCCATGCTCCACTCGTTTCAGCCCCAAGGGCGGCCTTATGCTCAAGCACGGCCCGAGCTATATTCACGTCGCCAACCTGAGTCCTGATGACTACACCCCCTGCTTCTTCCACGCTCTCCTCTATGCACATCGACGCGTCGACCGGGACGACTATCGCCTTTTCGCCCTCAGCGGACACCAAGTAAGCAGAGTAGGCTGCTATCAGCTGATCCATGGGAACCACCCCCCCAGACTCATCGACGAGTGCCATCCTGTCAGCGTCACCATCATATGCGACCCCAGCGTCTGCATGTGATTCCTTGACTACACTCGATAGGATGCTCAAGGACTCGGTTGTGGGTTCAGGGGGCCTTCCCGGGAAG
>JAGTQV010000150.1:549-3225 GCA_018397035.1 Candidatus Bathyarchaeota archaeon
ATCCCTGTTCGCGGAAGAGGCGTGGGCCTATAGAGTATGCTGCGCCGCAGCCAGGATCAACCACGACCCTCAATCTCTTCTCTATGACGACCAGGCTTTTGACCATCTCGATGTAGCGGTGTGTGTAGTCCACTCTCTCTGCCCTGCGGAGGCCCCTCCAGTCTGCATACTTGAGGTTTGTCGACTCGAAGAGTTCCTCAACCTTTCTTTGTGAGTCATGGTCGTAGGCTGTACCGTCCTTGTCGAAGAGCTTCACACCATTATACTCCGGAGGGTTATGGCTTGCAGTCACCATCACGCCTGCATCAGAGTCTGTATCCGACGCAAGGTAGGCCAGGACAGGTGTGGGGACTAGGCCGTGATTCTCGACCTCTGCTCCGCCGGCGAGTAGGCCTGCAATCAAGGAATAAGTCACCATATCGCTTGATTGTCGAGTATCATACCCGATAGCCACCCTTCCAGCCTTCGTGAAGGCGGCGACCGCGAGACCGATCCTCATAATAAGTTCAGGTGTAAGTTCAGAGTTGGCGACGCCCCGAATGCCTGAGGTGCCGAAGAGTTTGTGTCTCAAGTCGCATTAGCCTCCTCTCTTAGACCCTCGACTGGTCTTATGTACCTTAGGATTCAGCACCGGAAGCATCAGTCTAATGATGGGGGGGTTATGAACTCCCGGTGTTACTCTAGGCCGGCTGCGCTTCAGGGGTCACTGCCACAGCAGCCTCAGGAACTGCTGGCAGAGATAGAAGCTTAGATTTCCTGACGCCGCAGTGGCGCAGAGGTGATATTCGTTTCGCTAGATTGTAGATCTCTGAACCTATGCCTGCCTTGCCGACGCTTAGAAGGACCATGTCGTGGCAGAGCTGGTCATAGGTCAGGTTCTTGGCTTTCTCCTCTAGAACCTCGCGCATGACACGTCTGATGGCGCGTTGTTGAGAGATCTTGACTCTGCCTTTAGCAAAGGCTACGATAGAGATCCTGGTAGTGTAGCCGTCTTTCGTCGTTATCTTGAATATCCCGTCGACTCTTGAGCTCCCCCTGCGCACGAGGCTTCTCAGGTAGTCCGCTGAGTACTCATGTCCCTTCAGTATTGTCTCAGCCCTGTCTCCTTTTACTTGCCTTATCAGAAAGTAGAGTTTGATCGATTGATGAGAAAAATCTCCTGTGATCTCGTAGAGTGTGCTCTCCACCACTCTTCCAGGGAGCTTGGAGGCATCCGAGCAAGGGATGTTTGCGATGTTAAGTTCCCCAAAGTAGGATGGCGTGTATACTGAGTACCATTCCTTCATACGCCACTTGTCACGGATCCTACCGGTGGCCTTTGACAAAGGATAGACCTCGACGCCGGTCCGAGCTACTAGAGTGCACCCGCTTAAAATGTTTGCTGGAGGTCGGCTATACTCTCCGTTTGATGCTGACAGGTTCTACCTGTTTCTACTCTTTAGGTCTTGTCCTCTCTGCGTTAGCTTAAATGATTGACCTTCATCGCTTTCGCGGAGGCCATAGGAGGCTCCTGGGAAGCTTGTAGTCTTTCTTGAACTTCAATCTCACATCTCTGGGCCACTCGTCAGGCTCGAAGCCGTGGGTAGCTAGGAAGGCCGCGACCCAACGTGTCAGGCCTAGGCCGGTGCACCCTGTCCATGTCTCTCTCTTCTTGATCTCATCTATGCCGAAACTTTCAATGAACTTCTGTCTGTGTATGAAGCATCCTGCAACCTCAAGCCACTCAGAAGCTTCTCTCGATCCCCTATACGGCAAGTATATCTCGAGATCATATGCCGGCACCTTCTCGCTTTCTTGGATGTTCATATTGAGTTCTCCTTCACGCGCCCAGAACGGTATCGCCGCTGTGACTCTCCACTCCATATCCATTGGCTTGTCAGCAACATAGATGCATCTGTCGAGGATCGAGTCCCTGATCTCGGTGACCTGTCTTGGAGTCCCAAGGTATGTCAGCTCGATCCTCTGAAACTCGTGGAGTCTAACCATCCCCTCAACGCCTCCCCCCTCCCATCGATAGGTCCAGCCTGATGCATCGTATAGCTTGAAGGGGTAGTCATCCTGGTTCAGAGTCTCCCTCGCGTAGAACTGCCAGAAAGGTTCGCATTGAGCAGGGGCTAGGACGTACTCTGGATCTTTTAGAGCTCTCTTCAGCTGCTCTTTCGAGACCTCCTTCGTTATCTTCATCGTCTCCTTGAAATCGCGGAAGGCCTCTGGATCTCTTGGCGGCGGAAAACAGTAGTACATCCCTTCCGGAATATCGTCTAGGTACCCAGGCATCTTCTTCATCACCTCAAGCGGTATGAGTTTGGGGAGCATGAAGGGTTGGAAAGACAGGTTATGAGCCACCTCCTTAAGCAAGATCTCCCTTATGATGTTGAAGAGCTGTGAATAGGGAGTCGTGTATATCCACTGCCCTCTGCCCGGGAACTCCTTTATCCATCCTAGGTCTATTGAGACTTGGACTGGATCCTTGTCGAACCTCACCTTCTTGGTCTCGCCTCTTTTCACTATCAGAGTTGGTTGAGTAGTGACCTCGGGCTTCACAATTTGGGAGAGGACGCTTCTGACTCTGTTCAAGATCCTGTCTGGAACGTTGTTCTTGAGGTCGTGCTCACCCATCTGGCTGATCTTCACCTTGATTTCGCCTGCGTGATACTCAACCTCAGACACGCTTGA
>JAGTQV010000023.1:0-2957 GCA_018397035.1 Candidatus Bathyarchaeota archaeon
GAATTCAACTCCCCCGTGCTAGGAGTGTCTAGGTGGCGAACTTGTTTTCTGATATAGTCTTGATCAGTAGCCTCTCAATCGACAGGAACGCGATCTTTTTTCGTCTAGGAGATGTTGAAGACATAGGAAGCCGATCAACTTCGGAAATCCTGGGAAAGCCCATGCTGTATTTAGAGAAACTGATCTACACGGGCCCCAAGATTATCTGGTTCGATGAAGCTGAGGTCTTGACCGGGGAAGAGAAAGTTGATAGCCCTCCTCGATGGAGGTAGATAAGCGTCGGCGAGTTGATCCAGCCCTGACCAAGAAACAGATAGGGGCCAGAGTCTCAACCCGGATCCTTGAAGGTTTCAACGAGATCCGCAGGAAGGAGGGGCTGAGCCTAGGCGAGGCTGTCCAGGCTTTGATGGAGACCGCAAACGATCTCGGGAGCATAAAGCATGTTAGAGCCGCGGCAGAGTCAGGCAGAGACCGGCTACAGCAGAAGATCAGACTAGCCCTTGAGGCTGAGATTAACAGGTTCGAGGCTTATTATGAGGATGACCGGAGGGATCCGCCTGAAGAAACTCTGGGATGGAAGGTACGGGCTGGTGAAGCACGCAGAATGATGGAGAAGATAATAGACCTCGTGGGTGAAGTAACGGACCCGGAGCTCACAAGGAAGGCTCATGACCTTGTTGTTGAAGCATCTAGATTCTATGGGGCTCACTAGCCCCCACCTTAAGCTTACAGGGAACCTCCATGTGCAGTACAGGGGGCTCCCCCTACTGTAGGGAGGGTTGGTAACGGTTTTGGTAACAGCCGAGCGTATGGGCCAGCTGATCCTTCAGGATCGACCCCGGCCAGAGGAGCCTCATATCAAAGAATCAATTTCACGGGTAGACTACACTCCGGGGATTCAACTCCAATGATTCAGGCTCATGCATACTCCTCTAAACCTATCTCGCAGATGCTTCATTGCGTAGACTTCCTGTTCAGGGCTGCTGGTCCAGAGTTAGCGGGGTCTGGAGGTTGGATAGGTGACCCATCATGTCAGTCTGCTGCAGCACCAAGCGGGTTTTCCTCTTTTTTGTCAGCTACCGTGATGGTGGCTATTCGGCTTGCTGGTAACCTCCTAGGGTGAAGCCCTGAAGGGATGGAGACTCAGCAACGTTTTTCCTAGAATGTTAACTAGATTGTAGGTTTGACGCAGCCGAGTAGAGGGTCTATGGAGAGTAGGATCCCACGAGAGTACAGTAGCCTAATTGGGGAGTATTGCTCAGCTATCAAGAAGCATTTTGGTGAGGATCTTGTATCGATATGTGTCTTCGGCTCTCTGGCCAGAGGAAGTCCTAAGCCTTCGAGTGACATAGACGTTATGGTGGTAGCTCGGAATCTTTCTCATGATGCTGGTGAGAGGACGAGGAGCACTAACTACATTCATCAGATGCTGAAGTCTGGAGTATCAGGTGCCCTGAGGAAGTTGAATAGAAGCACCCTTATCTCAGACATATTCTTGACGCCTGAAGAGATCGAGATGCACCCACCAATCCTGTTAGATATGGTAGAGGACTCTGTAATCCTCTATGACCGAATGGGCTTCCTCAAGAGCACGTTGAACAAGATCAGGGACAGGCTTAAGGAGATGGGGGCTAGAAAGGTCTCCGCGAAGAAGGGATACTTCTGGATCCTTAAGCCTGACGCAAAGCCAAACGAGGTTGTTGAGGTCTGAAGAGCCTCGAGATGGCTGCAGACTCCATCTATAGGGCTAACCGCTGCATCAGGGAGGCTGAGAACGCATTCTCAGAATCAGACTTCGCAGGAGCTGTCAGGAGATCTCAGGAAGCCCTGGAGCTTGCGGTCAAGGCAGTGCTAAGAGCGATGGCTGTAGAGTATCCCCACGAACATGACGTAGGCGAGGCCCTAGACGTCATAGTGGATAGACTTCCCCAATCGCTGAGAATAAGGGTACCCAAGATCAAGGAGTTGCTGACAGAGTTGAGCAGGGTTCGAGGCCCAGCCCTCTACGGTTATGAGAGGGAGGGTATCCCTGCCAGTAGAGCCTTCAGCAAGGAATACTCTCAAAGAGCCTACTCCGAAGTTAAGGTACTAGTGAAGGGGTGCTCGAGTTTCATCGACTCGCTACCTCACCCAAGAGAGTAGGACATGCACACCTCCAGATGCGCCAGAGAAGGCCCCACCCGACTACCTGTGAGTTGAGCAGGCGGCGATACGTTTCAAATTCTACTCTTTTTAGTATTGAGGGTTCTTCTACACTCAGAGGGTTAGTTCAAAAGCTTGAGAGTATGAATAATCATACAAGAATTCGCGGAACGCCTCACAATCAGTCTACCAGATGAGGTTGCCAAGAGACTCAGGCAGATCTCTAGGGAATCCGGAGTCAAAGTCTCAACGATAGTTTTGAGAGCCTTGGGAAATCACATCGGGACGAAGCCATCCCAGAGGGATGTATCCCTGCGGCCAAAGGTCCTGTGGGGTCTGAGGGGCCGAACATACCCAAGGGCACCCTCCCCCACATTAAGGAGAACCAGGATTGGAAACTGGCGAACAATCGGGCCTGATGAGATACCGGTATGAGGAAGACGGGATACTGCCCAACGGCTCAACCCTCCCAGAAATCCCAGTCATGAACCTGGTTTTCGTGAGGCGTGACGTAAGGAGGGGCCTCGCAGGAGAGACTGTAGTCGATACGGGCTTCGACGAGTCGATCTACGCAAACACTCAACTTGCAGAGTTTCTCGAGGGATCGATGCCTGTCAAGACTGCAGACCTTCAAACCCTGGGACACCGGATCAGATGTGAAGTCTACAAGGTTGAGTGTTACCTGGCAGATGCAGATTTGAAGCTTTCAGTTCAGCTGAGGGAAGTCGATATTCATGTTCCTGGACAGGTGGGTGACCCCTCGGAGGACGTAATCGTTGGAAGGGCCATCCTCAACCGGTATCTCATCAGGCCCG
>JAGTQV010000023.1:2967-6573 GCA_018397035.1 Candidatus Bathyarchaeota archaeon
CCTCGAGATCCTTCAAGCATCAGCAGAGACGCACTAGCATCCCTCAAGATCAGGGTTGAGCATAGCCTCATCACAAGACCCGTTACACCGGACCTTGGTAGACCCTGAGGACCAGCTCCAAGACCGCTGACCGTAAGCAGACAAGGACACCATCACGAAACACTTAACTCATAGACCGAATCCTGATATGAAAGCCAGGCAGGAGACAGGGGAGATGTCGAGGGAGTTCCGGCATATCGTCAGGATCCGCGGGACAGACCTAGACGGAACAAAGAAGCTCATCCACGGCCTCACAAAGATCAAAGGAGTGGGGTCAAGCCTAGCGAACGCAGTCGTCAAGGCTGCAGGCTTCAGGCCTGAGGCGAGGCTTGGAAGCCTCACCGACGCAGAGGTAGCTAAGGTCGAGGATATAATCTCAGACCCGGCCAAGTACTCGATACCACCCAGGCTTCTGAACAGGCGCAAGGACGCTGAGACCGGGAGAGACCTACACCTGGTGACAGCAGACCTTGCCCTAAGGACCAAGATGGATATAGACTTCATGAAGAATATCAAGACCTGGAAAGGGATCAGACACTCACTAGGACTCAAGGTCAGAGGCCAGAGGACCAAGACGACCGGGAGGAGCGGAAAAGCGGTCGGGGTGAGGAAGAAGCTCCTGATAGCAGCAGCGAAGGAGAGGGAGAAGAAGGAGTGAGGATGCTGAGGCATGGGCGACCCTAGAAAGCAGAGGAAGAAGTACGAGTCACCTAGAAACCCTTGGAGCCAGGAGCAGATAGAGGCTGAACTCCAACTGATAGGGGAGTATGGACTGAGAAACAAGAGGGAGCTATGGAGGTCCAGGACAGCCCTCTCGAGGATAAGGGGGATAGCGAGGTCACTGCTCGCTAAGGAGGAGTCTGAGAGGGCCAAGCTTGAGAAGGAGTTCCTCGAGAGCCTCAGCAAGCAGGGGATACTCCCTGAGAAGGCGACGATAGACGATGTCCTAGACCTTGACATCAAGGACATACTCGAACGCCGGCTCCAGACCGTAACATTCAGGAAAGGCCTAGCGAAGTCGATCCAGCAGGCGAGGCAGCTGGTCACCCACGGCCACATCCAGCTGGGATCGAGATCCATCTCCGTCCCCGGCTACCTCGTCTCAAGAGTTGAAGAGCCGAATATCAGACTCGCCCCAGAAGTCTCATCAAGGATCCAGCGTGAATCAAGAGCTTCAGAGCCGACTGCAGCCCTGAAGCCCAGGTAACCGGCAGCCCCTGTAACACCCTAGAATTCGAGGCCCAAGCCTGGACATTCCTTATTCAAGGACGTTCACTTTTCAGCCTGATCAGTGATACGAAGTCTTATCTTCACTCATCAGGCATTAACATGCCAACATGCTCAGGGAGTTGCCTTCAAGGATCTTCAGTTCCAAGGTCCGGTTCGTCATCCCGGTTCTGGCAGTGGCCGCTCTCAAGATCCTGTGCTCGATCTTTCTCTATCATCGACTCAGTATACTGGGAAGCTTCTACACCCCATGGATGGAGGCTTGGGGCAGCTTAGGCCCAACACAGGCCTGGCTATACCTGTTCAACGCTCAGGACAGCGGATTCTACATTGCATTGGCAAGAGGTTGGTACGCGTACCCGATGTACGTCTTCTTCCCCGCCTACCCGGTCCTGATAATGGCTGCAGGGGCCCTGACAGGTGATGTCTGGCTCTCCGCATTCATCATCTCGTTCACACTAGGCCTCGCCGCCCTCCCCCTCCTCCAGTCCGTGGCTGAGCAGTACATGACCAGGCCTGAGGCAGCAGGCTCGACAATGCTTGCAGCAACATTCCCTTACATGTTCGTCTTCACAACGGTCTCGTATACAGAGTCGCTCTTCCTCTTCTCAACCCTCACCGCGTGGCTCCTCTACCTGAAGAGGAGGCTCACACTCTCAGCCTTGGCCGCGACACTCGCAACCCTCACAAAGACCTACGGGGTTGCAGTAGTCATACCTGTAGCAGCCGGGCTCCTGGCGGAGAGGAGGTTCAGGCAGCTCCCCCAGCTTGCAATACCTGTCCTGTCCCTCATCGGGTGGATCTACTACCTCTACATCAGTACAGGAGACCCCTTCGTCTTCTCGACCCAGCAGTCATACTGGAAGGCTCAAGGTGTCGGGTTCGGGTGGTACGAGGTCTACCTGAAGCCTCTACTGGACTTCAACGTCTGGAAGCCTGCAGAGTTCAACTATCTCCTGGTCGCTCTCATAATCTTCTTCGGCTACATGGCCTTCACCGTCTTCAGCGTGGATTCCAGGCTTGGGTTATACAGCCTCTCAATCTTTCTGCCTCTACTCCACATGGGCAACTTCATCTCCATGCCAAGATTCTTCGCATTCATCTTCCCAGTATGGCTGGTGGCTAAGCCTAGGAACCTCCTCGCCCTCCTTGCAGCAGTCGCCTTCTTCATCACAGCCAGTCTGCTCGTCTGGTACCAGTTCATCCTGGGAACATGGGTTGCGTAGCCGGCTCCGCGAAGACCCTGAATAGACGCTCTTAATCCTGCCTGAACCTGGGAATCCACCACGCTGAACTGCATGATTCCATGACCTTCCGAGATCCACCGCCTGCCTGAACAAGCTGAAATAGTGAGTAGACGATAGATAAGAAGGAGTGAATCGGAGACGGTCGGTCCGGTCCCCGCATCCGGCTGCTACTTATGGAGTCTTCCATCCAGAGCTGGGTCCCTGAGGGGTGTGAGGCCGCCATTAGGCGGCAGGTTCCGCTTCGCCATCCCCATCCTCATCCTAGGGGTTCTGAAAGTATTCAGTGCCCTCTGGATCTATGGGAGATTCGTTCAGGACGGCGTCTTCCAGACTCGCTGGATGAGCATCTACAATCAGCCGCTCAATCCTGAGTGGCTCTACATCTTCGTCGCGTGGGACTCAGGCTGGTACATCAGCCTAGCCCACCTCTACACATTCGATCCACTGGTCCAAGGGACGCTCTTCCCTGGATACCCGGTTCTGATCAAGGCCTTCTCGATAGTGGTTGGCAGCCACTGGGTAGCCGCGATCGTCCTCTCCATCATACTAGGCTTCGCCCTTCTCCCCATCTTTCAGGCTATTGCAGAACGCTACATGGTGAAGGGTGAAGCCTTGGGATGCACACTCATCATGGGCTCTTTCCCCTACGTATTCGTATATACGACAGTAGCTTACTCCGAGTCTCTATTCCTGTTCTCCGTGCTGGCAGCCTGGCTCCTCTACCTGAAGGGGAAGCTTCACCTAGCAGCTCTGTCCGCGGTGCTCGCCTCATTCACCAAAGCTTATGGGATCCTGATAGTCCTACCGATGCTCCTTGACCTAATCATCCACAGAAGATGGAGAAGCATCCCGATCACACTTATCCCTGCATTTCTCATCAGCAGTTTCGTATACTTTTTCAAGAGTCAGGCTATCCTGACACGCATGATCTTGGAGATCAATACAGCTACCTGGCAGGTCTCAAACGCAGGCACAGGCTATTTCTGGGTAAGGGACTATGTGCTTCCAGTATTCTCGCGAGGGCCTATAGTGATGTTTGATTACTGGCATGCTTTTGCTCTTGCTCTAGTCGTCATCATCGGATGCGCAGCGA
>JAGTQV010000023.1:6638-6825 GCA_018397035.1 Candidatus Bathyarchaeota archaeon
CTCTTCGGATTCATCAACGGCCTGATACGCTATCTATCATTCATCTTCCCAGTCTGGCTGAATTTCAGAACGAGGAATCCGCTCATACTGTCCCCATTGATATTGTTGTTCCATATTCACTCATTAATCCTGTGGGAGCAGTTCCTCCTTTCTCCACTGCCACTGTAGCAATGCGGTGACCACAGAT
>JAGTQV010000023.1:6840-18468 GCA_018397035.1 Candidatus Bathyarchaeota archaeon
TCTCGATGACTGAGTGTAGCCTCCGGTGGTGTACTACGGAGCTCGCTCTACAGCTCTGTGGCGTAACGCAGACTAGTTTTTCAGTCTCCCGTCTGGACCAGAAGACGTGTGAGAACGCTCTCCATGGTTTCAGACAGTCCTTTAAACCTGGAAGGCAGAATCCGTCTTAGGACATCTACGTCTTCCCGCTTCACAGCCCCAAGAAGTCTAAGCGTCACTGTGTAGATGGCTGCTCCCAGAAGAACCCCAGCTGGAATATTCACCCAGGAAACACCTGCAGACCCGGTGATGTATACTGCTGAAGCCATCAAGAGGCTGGCGGTGAATGACTTCCATAAAGCTTCAAGGTCAAATCTGAGTTTCACGACCTTCCCAGACTCATACAAGCCGATCACTAGTGTCGACGCGAAGAGGGACGCCCTCCCCAAAGCTGCACCCTCAATCCCCAGGATCGGAAAGAGAGCCGCTGAGAACAGGGAGCATACAGCTGTGGCCGCGACCGCCACGACCAGAACCCTCCCTGTCTCCCCTACCGCCTGCAGTGAGATCATGATGGGTGTTGAGAGCACGTATGCGAGAAATGAGATGCTGATGATCGTGAGTGATGGGGCAGAGTCCCTGTATGCTGGGCCGCCCATGATCCAGATCGCGGGCCAAGCCAAGGACGCTAACCCTAAGGCTGCTGGCGTACAGAGGAGAGTCAGGTATCTGGTGGCTCTGTAGAAGACCCTCTCGACACCTGCTAGGCCGCCGGCTCCGAAGTGCGCAGACATAGCCGGCAGGAGAGTCGCGCTGGCTGAGGCGATGAGTATCGTAGTGAGGGCGCCTGACGCGGTGACAGCCACATTATAGGCGCCTAAGTCCGTGGGTGAACCCTCGGTGATCACGATGAAGATGTCGATGTTGTTAGAGAGGAAGACTACCAACGCGGCCCCGAGCAGGGGGAGTGAGTACCTCAGGATCGAGCCCGGCGGGTAGAGGCCGGATCCGAGGTCGAGATGGCAACCCAAGAACAGGACAGAGCAGACCCCGACCAGCAGGCCGAGGATCGTCCAGCCGACAATCATACCGATGAGTCCCCAGCCGTTCAGGAGAAGCCAGACCGAGACGATTATCCTCACAACCTGCGCTGCCACCCTCAGAGTCGCGAGCCTCCCATACTCCTGAACACCCTGCATCAACCCCTCAAGGACTAGCATAGGCACAAAGACTAGGATGACCGCTGATGCAACGGTGAAGTGGAGCGCGTAGTCAGGGGTTCCAGACAGCAGAAAGGAGAACCGTGACGCTAGAAGATAGTGTATCATTGCCAAGAGCCCCCCTGCCCCAAGCGAGAGGAATATGATGGTTCTTGCAACAGCAGACGCGGAGCCCCTCTCACCCTCAGCAAGCAGCTTCGCGACAAATCTTGGAGCTGCAACATTCAACCCTAAGATGCCCAGAGTCTGAAACAGTGTGATTGTGAAGGAGAATCCTGCGTATACGCCCATCTCACTCTTCGTCACGAATCGGGCGAAGACGGCGAATAGCAGCAGTCCGAGGAGCGAGTTGGCTGAGTTCTGAACCACGAAGCCCAGGGTCCCCCTCGCCGTCTTGGCAGCGTCAGCCTTCAGAGTCAACCTGAACCATCTTTCTCCACAATCATCCAGAAATTGAGGAGACTTGATCCCAGAGACATATCATCCTTCTTTAAGCCTTGCATTTAGGGACTGAAGGTCTTTCTGCATCAGCCTCCTGCAAGACACTGGATCCCCCACGACACTTTAAATCACTCCGGCCGCGTTAACATGGGAAGCTGAAGATGATGGCCAAGACTGGCGGTCAAGTAAGAGTCACCTACCCAGCCCTCAGCAGGAGACAGGTAGTAGAAAGGCTCAGGCAGGCCTACAGACGACTCAAAATCAAGCTGCCGGTCTCGAAGATGATCCTCTACGGCTCATATGCAACAGGCCGCTACACAGCGGGAAGCGACATAGACCTCCTAGTGGTGTATGAGGGGGAGCGTAGAGAGGACGCTTACAAGCTGGTATCGTCAGAGATAGCTCTCCCAAGACTGGAACCGAAAGTATACACTCAACGGGAGTTCAACATACTCATCTCCAGGAGCAGGAAGTTTGCAGTGACCCTCAATAGTGAGGGTGTAGAGATCTCATAGGATGGGTGCGGGATCATGGTGGAGCGGAGTGCAGACTGGCTGAGCCAAGCTGAACGAGACATGAAACAGGCGGAGATATCTCATAGAGAGGGACTCTATGAATGGGCTTGCTTCGCCGCACAGCAGGCCGCGGAGAAGGCTGTCAAGGCATTAATCCAGAGCCTAGGCGGGGAGGCTTGGGGCCATTCGGTCGCAGCCTTGATCGATGCGCTCCCAGAGCATGTCAGACCAGCCGACCTCCGTGACAAGGCCCTTGAACTTGACCAGGCGTACATCCCAAGCCGCTACCCGAACGTGCATCCAACCGGGTACCCAGGCGGACTGTACAGCCGCACAGTGGCTGAGAGGCTGATCAACTACTCGAAAGAGATAATCAGATACTGTAAAGCGACTATGCCACATGTTAGGAGAGAATAACCCTGAGAACCAACTTACACTCTAACATTTGAAGCCAGGTTGACTGACACCATAATCGTCGACGTTGAGGGACAAGACCTCTTCTCGGGACGCCACGCACGCAGCAGACCTTACTGATCCTCCTCTGGAATACTGTTGTTGCAGGAGCCTTACTCAAACCCGCCAATACTGTAGGGCTCTAGTAACAGGCACCAAGGAGGCGGCCTACGTCAGCCAGCTACTACGCTGTCATCCTCCACAGCTGTGGTGACGCAGAGTCTTTCATGTATCGCATAACGATTAAGTAGCGGACCAGTCTCCTGTGGTTGCGTGAAGTCTCTTGATGACAAGGGAGCTTTTCATCATATCTCTGGTTGTGATAACGGTCTCCGGTGTTGCAGGATACCTTCTCTACAAGCTGGGCAGCAACAGCCTAGGAGTAATAACGTTTGAGAGGCTGGCTGAGGTAGATCTCACAGGTAGATCACTCGCCTACCTAGCATTGATGCTGCTCGGTCTCTTGATGGTTGCCTACGGCGGCTATGAACTGAGAGGCCACATCTTCGCGATGCGTTACCTGTTCACACCAGCGATCTTTGCGGGTCTGGTCCTGCTCTTTGTCTCTCGCTTCCTGATCGGGATCCCGCTCTCAGTCACGGGTGTAGGCAAGCTCACAGCCGTACTGACCGCTCTGCTCGTAGTATGCACAGCAGCTGCCAGCAGCATCATATTCAAGGAGACCTACTCCCTTAGGGTTGTCGCAGGCATGGCTCTGGCTGTGGTCTCGATCCTGCTCATCGGTGAGGGGTAGTATCTCAGGGCCTGCTCACAGTTACGGATAAGCCCCGTTAACCCTTGGTGGAGATCCGCGCACCCTGGGATTCAAGGTGGATCATCAACGACTCTCTCGGACTGAGGCTCTGCCCCGGATCACCTCAAGATAGAGCCTCTCAGTATCCGAGGCGACGATCCTCCAGTCGTGCTTGAGGGCCAGCTCCCTAGCTTTCCTGCCGAGAGCCGCCCTATAGTCGTCGTCGTCGACCAGTCTCCGAATGGCCTCCGCCAGCGTCTTTGGATCTTTAGGCGGGACGAGGACCCCGTTCTCACCGTCGATCAGTATTCCTGGGACCCCGCCGACAGCAGAGGCTATCGCAGGTATGCCTGACGCGTTAGCTTCCAGTATGGTCAGCCCGAAACCTTCAGACCTGTCCTTGCTCGGGAGCGCCAAGACATCTGAGATTGCATAGTACTTTGGGAGGAGGGTGTCAGGCACTTCGCCGGTGAATACGACTCGATCCCGTATCCTCAGGTTCTGAGCCATCTGTTCATACATATGCTTGAGGTCTCCTCCACCAACAACCAGGAGCCTGACGTCTGGTCTGTTCAGTGATCTGAATGCCAGAAGGAGATCGTCAAGCCCCTTGTAGCGGTGCCACCTCGTCAAGGCTCCTACGAAAAGTACCGTCTTAGAGTCTTTGAGGTTCAGTTCATTTTTGAGATCTCCAGCATAGATGTCAGGTCTGAACCGTTCACAGTCGACACCGTTCATTATCGTGTGTATCTTTTTTCTGTACTTCTTGAGGGGTTTGGAGTCTTCTACGTAGATCTTGGTGGTGGCGATTATGGCGTCGTACCAGTCCAAGTATAGAGGTGCGATGAGTCTATCATGTACCTGAGCAATGACTCCGGCCAGCCTGGTTACAGGCGGAAGATCATTATGCCAAGTCAGGACAGCCGGGACACCGCTGATCCTGGAGGCTAACGCTCCCACCGCTGCATTGTATGGATTAGGGAAGTTGACGTGGAGGATGTCAGCGTCGGTCGCGATCAAGTCTTGAATGAGTCTAGGGGTTAGAGGGACGCCATAGAAAAATCCGATAGACCTCAGCCGTGTGACAGTAACTTCCCCATATGAGTATCTGCCAGGGGCTGTGGGTGGATGTGCCGCTGTCACTTTGACTTCGTGACCGAGCCTCGCCAGATTCTCAGCCAGGCTCCTGGTGTAAGTCTCAGCACCTCCCCTCCAAGGAGGATAGAAAGTGTTGACGATATGGATCTTCAATCAGCATTTTCTCCGTCTATGAAGTCAACACACGGAGATACTACGTGCATGTGCGATAATTGGCTTACGTGCCAGCTTAGCAGTTGGTAACCCATCACATGTAACCCTGAACGTGGTCTATGCAGAGGAATCTGGGTAATGTTGATATGGTGAAGCAGTGGATTGAGAAGGTCTGGCTTAAGTGTTTAATCCAGGTCCGCCATAGAATCTTGTTAACCCTCACTCAGAGAGGGAGAGGATGTACGGTATGAAGGCTATAATCTGCAACGGCCCCGAATCGATAGTCGTCGAAGAGATCCCTGAACCTAGACCGGCACCACATGAAGTTGTGATAGAGCCTCTCTACGGGAGCATATGCGGCTCCGACATCGCAATATGCCGATTTCATGGAAAGAAGTATCCTGGTATCGAGCCGTCGCCAGAGAACCCTGTCGTCCTAGGTCATGAGTGGTCAGGGCTGTGGCAGGGAAGGCTGGTGAGCGCTGGATGTACACTCGGCTGTCACGGCCAGGCAGTCTATCCGCCATGTCCAAGCTGCGCCGTGGGCCGTGAGGATCAGTGCTATAATAGAAAGAGGATAGGCTTTGAGGTTCAGGGAGCTTTCTCGGAGAGGATCGCCTTTCCAGCCAGCTTGGTATTCGAGGCTCCTCAAGGCCTAGACCCGATGGCAGCCTCCCAGACGGAGCCGTTGAGTGTTGCAGTCAACGCTGTTGAGTATCTAGGGCAGGTTGATGGTGGGAAGTCTGTTCTAGTCTGGGGTGCCGGAGCTATAGGCCTCTACGCGATGCAGTACGCCAGGGTCCTAGGTTCACAGCAGATCTTTGTGACTGACATAGCTGACTATAGACTGAGACTGGCTGAGAAGCTAGGCGCGACCAGGGTCTTCAACGTGAATAATGAGGATGCTGTGAAGATGATCCTTGAGGAGACTGGTGGGCTCGGCGTCGATGTTGCCCTTGAATGCACAGGCTACCCGCCAGCATTCAACCAGGTGCTGAGAGCTTCCAAGAGGATGGCGACAGTCGTGATCGTGAGCATATATGGTGGGGAGCTTGTGATAGAGCAGCCTTTCAGAGACATGATAGACAGAGGCTTGACCATCAAGAACGCTAGGCTTGGGCCTGCGAATGCAGTCAGACTAGCAATCAGGAGTCTCGCGAACGGGTCTGTGAAGCCTGTAGTTACACATGAGTTTCGAATGGAGGAGGCGGAGGAGGCTTTCAGAGTCGCTGCAGACCCTGAGAAAAACGAGTCTGTCAAGGTCGCGATAAAGATCAGATAGGCGACCTCATCTAGAATGCCTGGTCTTGTAATACCCGGGCAGATATGGAATCTCCATCACAGCCTCCAGCTTGAGATCTTCGACTTAGATGATGCCTGCGCTGCTTGACTGGTAACTCGATGTGCTCCTCAACTTGGCCTGATCTGTTGTCTGAGCCTCTGAAAGCTCTGGCTTAGGCGGGTTTGCTGCTTCTAGGAGGGGACAAAAAGTCTGTGGTTGTGTTCCTCACAGCAACACTTTTATACTCGAATGGTACATAGGAAGGTGGAAAGCCCAAGAAGCCAGGATGAAAAGGAGAGATAGGAATGGAGATGTTCTGCCTGAAATGCAGAAGAAAGGTTACAGTAGAAGACAGTTCAGTCGATGAGAGTTCAGTGAACGGCAGACGATTGATCCGGGCATCATGCCCGGAATGCAGCAGCAACTTGGCGAGGTTCATGAAAGCCACATCAACCACATAGAGGCCAGCATGGACTGAAACATCATGATCACAGATCAGCTGACCGTTGAGGATCCCTGCCTGCTAAATCAGGACTACCGGGTGAGCGTAGAGAACGTCGTAGCCTCAGGGAAGCTTGAGCAGCGCCTCGACCTAAACCTCATATCAGAGACGATCCCAGGAGCAAGATACAATCCAGAAAGGTTCCCAGGACTGTTCTTCAACCTCAAGAGGCCGAGGTGCCTACTACTCGTCTTCAACTCCGGCAGGATAATCTCTATGGGAACCAGATCCGTGAGACAGGCCAAGAGAGCCATAGTGAACGCTGTCAAACAGCTCCAGACCGCTGGGGCGACGATCCTCAGCAAACCTGAGATCGAGATACAGAATATAGTAGCATGTGCCGATCTGAGAAACAGGGTTGACCTCGAGGACTTGGCGGTGACTCTCAGAAGAACAATCTATGAGCCTGAGAACTTCCCTGGACTCATATACATGATGGATGAACCAAAAGTCACGCTTCTCCTCTTCACAAACGGCAAAGTCGTCTGCGCCGGCGCGAAGAGTGAAGGTGAAGTGCTCAGAGCTGTTAGAAGACTCCACAGAACACTCCAGTCAGAAGGGCTCATAGAGCCTGCAGCCAGCCCAGCCAGGAAGCCTCTTGGAGGAGGCAGGTCTGAAGAGGCTGCTCAAGGAGGAAGCCCAGCCTCTGAGGAGCCCCCCTGCCTCCTCGCAGCAGTCTCCAGCTGACACATCAAACACAGAAAACCCGGGAGAAGTCAAGCATCAAACCGGCCTTTCCCCGAGCCTTCTGGGAGAGGCGCCATCAGCCGGCATTAGCCCTAAGGCGCTCAAAACTCTCCTAGTGTGGGGGGCGAGGTCAGGATCCTTCGCGAGTTCCCTTCTCAAGACCTCGAGATCCTCTGGGATGTCGACGTCGTAGTGTAGACTGGTCTTGAGAATATGGATAGACAGGTCTTCAGCCCTCTTCTCCAGGAGTGAGAGGGATATGTCGGTCCCGTCAGTCCTCTCGAATACTCCGTTGAAGGTGAAAGGCGTTCCACCACGGAGACCGATCAAGTATACTCCACCATCCAGTCCTGGCCCGACGACGATGACCCCCCCTCCATGACTGCTCGATTTATCCAGCAGCCTGAAAGCCTCATCGAGATGCCTCTCACTGATCGTTGGCAGGTCGCCGCCTATGACGACAGCCGCCTCGTAGCCAGACAGGAAAGCCTTGCTGAAGGCGTTGCTTATCCTCTGGTCGAACATCGATCCTTCCTGAAGATCGAAACTTGAGACCTTAACAGGGAGGCTGAGCCTCCCAATCAGCCTCCTGATCTCAGCTAAGCCCTCATGAGGAGTGTAGGAGAGCACCAGCTCGACGCCCCTCTTTCTCATGTACCTTCCCACTGTCTCAAGGACGTCGCTGAGGAAAGCCCTGTACAGTAACGCGGCCTCTGAGGCATCGAGAGAACCTGGTTGAACCAGTCTGGTCTTGACCTGACCATTAAAAGGAGCCTTGGTGAAGAGTACAATACAGTTCACGGTCTTCAGTTGACCCCTTCAGTTTCAGGCTGATTCAAATAGTCAAGGATGTGTAGAGAGGGGGATGATGCAGATAAGGTGTCCGCCCTAGTTGCGAAGACCCAGGCTCTGCCTTGTGATCCCGGCGCTTAACGAGTCCCAAGCAATAGGTAAGGTCCTAGACGAGGTCCCGAGAGAGATCGTGGACGAGGTTCTTGTTGTGGATAATGGCAGCACAGACGACACCGCGAGTCTGGCGCTCAGCCACGGCGCAAAAGTCCTCTTCGAGCCGCGTAGAGGCTACGGAAACGCCTGCTTGGCAGCGATCAGGTATCTGGAAGGGATTGAACCTGAAGTCGTCATCTTCATTGACGGGGACTACAGCAGCGATCCTAGAGAGGTCGACCTAGTTCTGAGACCTATCCTCAGAGGTGAAGCCGACCTGGTCATAGGGAACAGGGCCCCATCGATGATGGAGGAAGGGTCGATGCCTCTTCACGCAAGACTCGGCAACAGGCTTGCACTAGTACTCCTGAGGATCCTGTACGGAAGATCCTTCTCTGACCTGGGGCCCTTCAGGGCGATAAGGTGGATCGGCCTCAAGAGCCTAGGCATGAAGGATCAGACATACGGATGGAATGTTGAGATGATGATCAAAGCGTCCAAGATGGGTCTGCGCATAGTGGAGGTTGATGTCAGCTACAGAAGAAGAATCGGGAGGTCTAAGATCTCTGGTACACCAGTCGGGAGCATGAAGGCCGGGTACCGGATCATCATGACCATCATCCGTCACTTCCTCAGTTGACTGCAGCACCTCTCCAGAGATCCTCAAGCGACTATGAGCTTCACATGCTCCATCTGCTCACTCTTCTGCAGAGCCTTCTTCAGCTGTGTTATCCGCTCCGCCTCCCCGTCCAGGATGAAGATCTCCAGGCATCTGCCCTCTCTGAATCTGTTATGGAGCTGGGTATAGATTATGTCCATGAACTTGTGCTTTATCCTCGTGATGAAGTCCTCAGCCTCATGTTCATGAATGACGAGCAGTACACCCCTAACCCTGCCTGTCAAGTCCCTCTTGTCAGCGTACTCTGAGATGAACATTCGGACGGCTGCTCTGATAGCCTCGGACCTGCCTGAGAATCCGAGTTCCCTCCGGATCCTGTCGAGGTCTGAAAGCATCTTCTCATTCGCTGATACGCTGATAACCGTCAAGGCGCTTAACCAGCATTAATAAATTCTTGCCACTTGTATATATAAGAATTATTAAAGCAATGTTTAAATCTTAATAACAATGTATGCGGAAGCTTGGATGCACGGAATTGGCCCATATCCATCTGCCAGACGGGGCCCTGAGTCTAGGATGGGTCCTCACTTGGTGGGCGGTCTACCTCGCCACGACATCAGGAGTAGCCTACACCCTCAGAAGGAGGGGGGCCCTCGACCCGCTTAAGATATCGATAACCGCCATGGCGACCGCGGCCTCATTCGCAGTATTCCAGGTCAACATACCGGTGCTGGGCGGGATACACCTCAGCCTGACACCTCTGGTAGGCATCCTCCTCGGACCGGCATTCGGAGCTGTCTCCGTCTTCATCGTCAACATCTTCTCAGCTGCGGTAGGTCATGGAGGATGGGGTTTGATCGGTGCAAACTCAGTCGTAAACACGGTGGAGGCCTCCCTGGGCTACTTCTCGTTTCACATCCTCAGGAAGAGGCTGAGCGTATTCTCTGCCGGCGCCCTCGCCACGATAGCAGCGCTCACTGTTGGAAGCCTCGTTATGGTCTGTATCATCGCGGCCTCAGGCATCCAAGGCTCAGCCTTGACCATGATGGAGACGGCCTCAAACCTGATGTTGCTTACGACCGTGAACATATTCGTCGCAGTCATCGAAGGGATCATCACAGGATTCACCCTCACATACCTCAGCAAGCTTAGGCCTGACTTTTTCAGTGGGTCTGGGAGTTGATGGTTACGAGGCGAAGCCTCGAAGCCTCTGCCGTTGGCTTGCTTTTACTGCTGCTGATCATCGGTTACTTGACTGCGGCAAGAGTCGCTGAGGAGAGGGTTGATGAACAATTCCACCTGGCAGTCGGGGTGAAGGATGGCGGCGAGGATACTGAGTCTCATGGAGATCTTCAAGTAGAGGTGAAGAACTTCCCTCTCTACGTTGTTATCATTCTCGCCACACTCGCCGCAGGGTTCGCAGCCCACAGATTCAGACGAGTGAATGGGGGGTCGAGGGTTGGTTAGGGTTGGGTCCTCAAGCCACTTCCCTGACTTTGGCATGGTATCGCTTCTTGCAGAGAATGGAGACAGCCTGCTGCACAGGTCAGACGGCCACCTGAAGCTAGCATACCTCATCTTGGTCGTGGTCGCAGCCACTTCTCTGCAGAAGATAGAGTACCTATTCGGGCTTTTCCTCCTCACCTTGGCGGCTTATCGGCTCGGCCGCCTGCCCACCAGAGTCCTGCTGGGATGGTACCTGATACCTGTCTCATTCGTCTCGGCGATCGCGTTGCCCTTCATCTTCAATGAGCCTGGGGAACCGCTCATCACGTTGGGCGCCCCCCAAGTCGAGATCACTTATGGAGGATTACTCTTGCTGGTCAGGCTCCTGTTGAGGACGCTCTCAGCCGTAACCTACTCCTTCTCATTCATCATGACCACGAAGTACTCTCAGATCTGCGCTATCGTGAACCGCATCCTCCCAACACCGGTCAACACTGTATTCCTGCTGGCCTACAGGTTCTCCTTCGTAATCCTCGAGGAGGTCAACTCGCTCCTGAAGGCTGTAAGCTCCAGAGGAGGGGACCTTGTCAAGGGTCTGCTCACCCAGACCCGCATCTTCAGCGGAATCTTCGCCGTGGCCTTCGTCCATTCATTCGACCGCGCTGAGCGGATTGCAAAGGCTATGGAGGCCAGGGGATTCGATGGGAGGATCAGGACTTACACATCGCCTGGGAGGCTGAGCCGTAGAGGAGCATCATGCCTCATCACCTCGGCGGCTGGACTCATAGCTATTCTGACTGTTGGGTGAGATCCGGGTTGTCCAGAACTGAAGGCGAGCTCCTGATACATGCAGACTGCCTGACACACATCTACCCTGACGGGACCGAGGGGATCCACTGCATGTACCTGCGAGTCTACACTCACGAGATCGTCTGCCTATGCGGGCCGAACGGTTCAGGAAAATCGACACTACTTGAACACCTCAACGGACTACTACTACCCACAGAAGGGATCCTGAAGGTCTTCGGGAAGAGGATAGACGCTCAGAACCTCAGGGAGTTGAGGAAGGATGTTGGACTTGTATTCCAGGACGCTGAGAGTCAGCTCTTCTCACCCACAATCTTGGACGACGTGATGTTCGGACCTCTCAACCTCGGCCTCTCGAGGGAAGAGGCCAAGGAGAGGGCGCTCTGGGCTCTGGAGACTGTTGGATTCAAAGAGTACGGGAAGGTTCCACACTACCTGAGTGGGGGGGAGAAGAAACTTGTAGCGATAGCAGGGGTCTTAGCGATGAAGCCGAGGATAATCGCGCTTGATGAGCCTACAGCGAACCTAGATAGCAGAAACGCCAGGCGTATTGAGGAGCTGATCTTGAAGGCCAGGGATGAACTCGGCATGAGCGTCGTGGTCGCGACTCATGATCTAGATCTTGCGGCTAGGATAGCTGACAGGATCTGCATCGTCAAGGATGGATCTATAGTGGGTGAGGGCAGTCCGGCCGAGACCTTCTCGAACAAGGAACTGATGGATACAG
>JAGTQV010000024.1:0-367 GCA_018397035.1 Candidatus Bathyarchaeota archaeon
AGGGGATAATCCTCTCAGGGCTAGGTATGTCCTGAACGAGCTCGTCCACGTCGATGCCTTGAGGTATGATAGGCCGTACTACTACGGAAACGAGCAACTCTTCGATCGAATGCAGGAAATGAAAGGAAGCCTTGTTGATCTAGCTCCTCCGAGGGCCTGAAGTCACAGTTTTACACTGTTCAAGTAGCCTATGATATGCAGGCAAAATCCGAACCCATCGCATCCCCGCGTTCATCTGAACAGATGAGATTGGATGCGTCGAGAGTAGCCTATGTCTCACTCACCATCCCGACGTGTATGCGGGCGCCAGAATTTGAAAGAGTTCGCGTTCAGGCTCGCCTTTCAAACGCCTCTCCTTGGACCGTGG
>JAGTQV010000024.1:431-18331 GCA_018397035.1 Candidatus Bathyarchaeota archaeon
GGTATTGCCCTCAATGCAGGATGGTGTTCACCGAGTACCAGCCGATGTGTCCGTTCTGCAATATCAGGCTCAGAAGATCTAGGAGGGCTGTTGATTGATGGTGTGCAGTGTCCCTGACAGTCTCAGAGTTGAGCATGTCGAGGTCAGAAGAGGTCTGATGGAGGGTTAGAATTGTCTGGTCCGTACTTTAGAGGTCGCCCTTTCCCTCGCAGGATCTCATGTCCAAGATGCGGGAACCTGATAGATCTGTCAGGCGAAGACTTCTCCAAGCTTGCCCCCAAGAAGCCTACGAGCCTTGAGGAGGTCAAGGCGCTCTTCTCTGAAGGTGAACTCCAGTATCTTGAGATTGGGGAGACCTCTAAGGCGTACACGGTGAAGCCGAAGATCTACCTGGGCAGGAAAGCCTTCGTAGCCATATCTGACGTCGTCAAGCTTGTCGGAGGCCACTACTTCAGCGCTGGACGGATGAGCAAGTTCATAATACCTAAGGAGCAGGCAGTGGAGTGAGTCAGGATCCTCAGTGGTTGACTCAGACCCATCTAGGACGCCTGCAAGATCTTTCTTAGCCTGAAGCATAGTGTTCCTCTGTCATGGTATAAGGTGCCTCTCGCCTTGAATCTGGCGTCCTTCTTGATCAGGTTGGCTGGGCCCTCAAAGTCCTCAGCCGTTATCCGAGCCCTCCACTTATCATTAATCAGCACGACTGCCTTGCCAGGGTAGACCTTCTCCACAACTATATCATACGCATCCTGCCTGGGTGACTCTTCACTCCTCTGCGGCTTCATGCTCTCAATGACGGCCACCCTGTCCCATCCGATCTTTCCTATCTTGCCTTCATCCTCGAGTCTATCTATCGCAGCCTTGACTGTGGAGGGGGTGAATCCCTCATCAAGCGCCTCTTCTGTCAGGTCTTCAACCATCACCCCTTCGACTCCGGCCTTCAAGGCTCTAGCCCATATATGCCTGGACGCCTTGTCGACCTCCTTCAGGAATATTCTAGCCTTCTCCTCTTCAGGCTTGATGAGCTGCGGCTCAAGACGGGTTCTTGCCGCATGCCTCTCCGCCTCCATTATCTCTTCAGGGGTCATAGGGTTCAGCTCCGGCCGCGGGCCATTCCTGAGCAGCGGGTTCAGTTCCTGGTTGAGGGTTGCAGTGATCTTCCTCATCCTCTCGACTCTGCGTCTGCTCGCCTGCAGGTATGCTATGTCGAATGTTTCGTTGGCTGCGAGGATCACCGCCTTTCCAGCGGTCTTCCTCCCGGTTCTGCCTTTCCTCTGGATGTACCTGATCTCGCTCGGTATCGGCTCATAGAAGATGACTAGGTCGACGCTCGGGATGTCGAGTCCCTCCTCCGCTATGCAGGTTGCGACGAGGAGGTTCGTGTCCCCATCCCGGAAGTTCATCAGCAGCTCAGCCTGCTCGTCCTGGCTCAGTCCCGGATCATCCTTCTTCGAGGCTTGACCTACAAACCTTTCGACTGAGAGTCTGGTCTTCTCCCTGAGCTTCTCCACCAGGTGTGATGCTGTATCCCTGTACTGGGTGAAGACGAGGATCTTCGAGTTTGGATGTTGTTCAAGCTGCTTCTCAACCTCTGACTTGAGTAGGGCCAGTTTCGGGTGTTCCAGCCCCATATTCCTGTCTAGCAATGCCCTCAGTACAGCGTATCCAGGATCATTGATGATGGTCTTGTAGCTTCTCTTCTCTTCGCTCTCCTCCTCCACCCTGTCAAGGAAGGATCTGAGTGTAGGTATCCCCTGAGTCTCAAGGAGTTCGAGTGCATGGAAGAGGGTGAGGGAGGCTGATTGAGTTACGATCGCGCTGTAGATCGGGCCTCTCTCCTCTTCGATAGTCTCCTCAAGCCGGTACCTCAGCTCCTCACCAGCTTCCAGGAGGTCTCTCCTGGTTACGTACTGGAGCGGTCTCTGGATGATATTCGCCCGTATGAGCCGGCTCAACCGCTCGTTGAGCATTGACCTGATAGCCTTGCCGAGTATTCTGTACTCAGCCGGAAGGTCGACGTACTTCCACTCAACCTCGACCGGGTTGATGTATGGGACGACGTCTGGGTCATCCTCTGACCTGTACTCGATCTGCTCGATGAAGAGGGCTTCACATATCTCAGCTATCTTCTTCTTGTCAGCTCCTGGGCTCGCCGTCATCCCAAGGATCATCGGCCACGGTGACTGCTCAACATACTTCTTCGCGACGTCTGTGTATGCATACTCCTTCCTTGCTCTGTGGCATTCGTCGAAGATGAGGAGGCTGAAGTCCTTTAATGATAGGTCTCTGCTCTCCAGGTCGTTCTTGACGACCTGGGGTGTCGCGAATATGATCCTGGCCTTCCCGTTCCAGATCTCTTTCCTATACGCGGCGGCTGTCTTTCCTGTTAATGCGACCGCATCGTCTTCCTTGAGCTTCAGGATGTTCACGTAGGCTTCCCTATGCTGCAGGACCAGAGGCCGAGTCGGCGCCATGACTAGCACTCGCATATGCCTATAGTTGTAGAGGAAGTGGGCTGCTGCGAGCGCTGATATCACGGTCTTGCCGAGGGCTGTAGGCAGGACGACGAGCGTGTTTCTCCGGATGGCCTTCTCAGATATCGCCTGCTGGTACGCCCTCACCTCAACCCTTCCAGGCCATATCAGGGGCCCATCAACAAAGTCTTTACCGGAGCTTCTCTGTGAGGGCATACCGTCCTTGCACTCTTAAAGCTCGATGATATCCGGCTTTTTTTCCTCCTCCACCCTAGGCTTAGGGTTTACGGAGTCGATGTTCTTCAGCAGGTTGAGGAGTCGCTCATCGCTGAGGATCTTCTTGTAGTCGGTCAACTCTGCAGCGGATCTTAACAGGACACCCCTCTTCCTCGTGGGTCTGCCAACCTCATCAACCGGGTTCAGCTCCACAGCAAGCCTAGCCGGCGCACCTCTGTACGTCGGCATCTTCAAGATGAAAACCCCTGGAAGAGACGTACCCTTCCTCTCCCAGTCCTTCCCAGACTTCAGAAACTCAGCCAGCTTAGCCTCCAAACCTAAACACCGATCTTAACTCATTCCGTATGCTCAAAAGTCTTTGTCCCATCAGCCATGTCGAACTAGGGATGCATCCTCACAGATGGACGAGAGGAGAAGGCCTAAAGTGGACGGTAGTCGGTGGAGGTGTTATTCTGCCCGGCTTCTGCGACTGCGATCAGCCTCCTATGGGGCTTGGCCGGCAGCGGGGAGGAAAGCATTGTGCTCTTGACTAAGAGTATGCTGAAGTCTTTGAACTCGGCATCAGTATGGGGGGCGCCTCTCAGCATTCTCATAGCCGTATCTTTCTGGGTTGAGACCGTCGTGTCTCTGGGGCCTTGTTGTTTTGTAGAGTAAAGGTTAAGCTATGCCTGTGGGATTAATCCCATAGGCGTTACTTTTGCCGAGGACCTACAACGCCAGAAGAGCCGAGGAACTGACGAGGATAGTGAGGAGGCTCCATGAATCAGCCTCATTCAGGAATATACTGAGGGAGGCCGCGCGTTACGGCGTTCTTAAAGACCACAAGACGTTACGAGTCTACCTAGACCTCTTAGTGAGAGGTAAAGTTCTGAGAGTAAGAACCCGTGACGTTGGGTCTTTACAGCCGCAGCAGATCTATAGCTTCTGCTCGGACAAGCCCAAGGTCTCTGTAGGCCTCGCAGCCCTAGAGAGATATGGTTTGAACTGGGACGTGCCTGAGACAGAGATGCGTGTCGTCTCAACGGATTTTGAAGGCCTTGTACGTTCCAAGATTGTAGACTCAACCTTGATAGCATCACTGGAGGATTGCCTGATTCATGAGATATATCTGGACGCGAGGAAGGGGACTGGCACGACACCACTGGTGATCGCTATACTCGCCACAAGAAGACTGGATCTGCCCTACCTGATCCGGAGGGCGGACGAGATGCGTATCGGCAGACTTCTCCGCCTGCTGCTTAACCGCATCCTAAAACTCGTCTCCTCTGGAGAGACCATGGTGGCTGCACCAGTCTTCATGGCGGTCCGGGAAAGATTCCTGAAGCTTGCAAGGCAGTATTCCCAGTCAGGCTTCTGGAAGCTGGTCGATGAGAGAGGAGTAGGTGATTTAGGGCTCGAGTCCGTCGAGGATCTGACAGAATATGATATCATCTTAGCTGCTGGGAAGCAGCTTGGAGTGACCGGATAGTTGGACAGGCCTAAGGAGATAAGGGCTGCTCCAAGGGAATGGTTAACACTCCTACAAGTAACATACCGATTTCTTAGGGAGCAAAGGATAGGGGATCTCCTCCTCTATGGGTCACAGTCTATGTCCCTCTACATGAGAAACCCTCTACGAAGCAAGGATCTCGACCTCCTCTCCGGCCAAGTTGGTATGCGTCACATGGAGGCGCTGGCGGACAAGCTCTCCCAAGTCAGAGATGTAGAGTGTAGAACAACAACAGTCCAGACCAAGAGATTTGACGACCGGAAGATGACAACCTACTCGATAGAATTGAGGATAGGGCGTAAGCCGTTCTTCATCGAGCTCTTCGACAGCATCCTTGACGGACGCCCCCTATCCATACTTCAGCCTTACGTCGAGCCCGTCAGTCGCTGGGGACTGGAGATCTGGTCACCAGGACGTGAGGCTACAGTCGCGCTGCGCCTAGCCTTCAGGCAACCAGAAGGCATCACAAGACTGAACGCAATCCGCCTGAACAGATTCATCCATGAAAACCTGAGATCCCTAGATTTCAATTTGATCGCGTTGATCCTGAAGGAATGGAACGTTGAGGAGTGGGTTGAGAGGAACCTGATCGAACTCTACCGCAGAAACAGGATACGTATAGTAAACGATCGAAAGATCGTAGACGATATAGACGGCAAGATAAAGCCCCGAACCTGAACACCGATCTCTACTCATCCCATGTGCTCAAAAGTCTTTGTCCCATCCTTTTCCCCTGTAGAAGCCCAGCCAGCGGCAGACGGTCCGCTCATCCATACGTAATGCCACGGCTATCTCGCCGCTATTCCAACCTTCAAGCTATCTACGGACGATCCACCTTCTCCTCTTCAGTAAGCTATACATCCTCTCCACTTCGTTTCTTCCCCATTCCTGTTGTCAAACTCTCTATTTCACTGACACATGTGGAGAGATAGTTCACCAATCTACGAAGGTACTAAATGGAAACGAAAGTATTAAATGAAAAAATTGCTGATCCAAGAATGTCAACCTTGCATTTTGAAGGGGTTGCTTCACCGTCAGGAAAGCCGGTGCTGGCTTGGATCCTCATCATTGAACTCGCTTTCTCAATCCACGTAACCTTGGGTCAAGATGAACATAGCTTGACTAGACTAGACATCAACTCCTACGCCGCCCAAAACAAGGTTGTGCTTGATGGGAAATGGACGACTCCCTCTGAGTGGGAGGACTCATGGCAGATCTTGATGAGATATAGCCCTTGGAGTGAGTTTCCTGGGCGAGAAGGCGAGTCTTATCTAAGAGTTAAGCATGACTGCTGCCACCTATATGTCCTGATCGATTTCGTCTCCGATACGGTTCCGAGCCGACCTGTGATAGCGAACAGATACTCGGATTTTGCTGCTGTAATGTTGGATGAGGGTGGTGGAGAATCGAACATCTATGGTTACTTTGTGAGCTTTCGGGAGTTCCAGTCATGGCACGGCAAGGTCTACATGAAAAATCAGGAATTCGACTGGAGTCATGTCAGAGCTCAATCATACAGCAGAATCTCTGCCTGCTCCTACAGTGAAAGCCCTAATTCGAGATCACGCCATATGATCTATGAGTTTGCTATTCCTTTGAATTCAAGATCAGGTATTCGTTGCTTCGCAATTTGTGACGATACTTTCACCAAGACCTATTTTGCATATCCGTTCCAGCCTTCAACTAGGTACGGTCAGGCGTCGGGTGTAGAGATGAGATACCTATGGGGTAAGCTCTATTTCCATAACAAGACATTCGCAGAACGCAGGGCAGAGGTCTCAGGTCTAGTTTCGCAGGCTGAAGAGGGCGTGTCAAAACTACGTTCCTTGGCTCTGGAAAGTCCTAAAGCAAAATTGAAGGTTGCCGATGCCGGCGCATTCTGCGCCATGAGTAGAGAAGCATTTCAAGCAAACGATCTTGAGCTGGCTGAACTATACGCGCGGCAAGTATCAGACTCAACCTCAGAAATCATTTCTATGGAAACAGAGTACAGTGACACCGTGAAAGCGCTGAAGGGGGCCCGCGACTTTATCGTGAAGGCACGCTCAGAAGGTAGAACTGTAAACCTCACCAAAGCAAATGAAATGCTCAAGCAAGCTGAATCCGCCTTCTCTGCCGGTGATTACGAATACGCTGTCATGCTAGCGCAGGAAGCAGGAAAGCTGGCAGAAAACTCGAAAGAAGAGCCTCGGGAGCAGACGATACAAGATCTCCTGCAGACGTTCCCAGATCTTGTAGAACGGTATAGGGTTTATCTCACCATACTAGCTGGAGGGCTGATCATGCTTATCGCTACATTAATCTTAAGGAGACGCAGATACTCCAGAAAACAGAGTTGAAAGAGGCATCCGGAGGAGAGGCCGCCTAAGTTCACAGTATGCTAGGAATCGGTTGTGAAAGCTCTGTTACACGTTTGGAGATTGCTTATGCCTGCAGTTAAGGGAGATGAACACCACGCTATTGCTTTATTCTCGAGCATCGCTCACTTAGTGTATGACCCCGAAGCGTACACCTCAGCCATCCGCGGCACAATGAGTATACTCATCCCGTATTTTCCAGATGGGTTTCGGAAGCTTCATCGTGCTATGTCCATGTTTGATTTCGCTGATCCTTTTCAGTCTGAATCTGCTGAGCATCTTCACATTTCCTCTATTCATCTTCAAGTCTTCATAGCTAACCACATACGCTTCGTTCCCCTCTATTCTCAATTCTATTATCCTTTGATTATCCATTTTGCCACGCTGTGCAACATATAGGCCTCTAATGAATGACGCTATCATATTGGACCCGACTAGTTTGCTAACACCGGTTTTACTGCAGCCGAAATTCACTGTCGCGTCGAGGGTATAGACATTGCCCGTACTACTCACATTTCCGGTGCTGTAGAGGTTTCTCCAAGAGACCATCAGCTCCTTTATCATTGTTTCGTCTTCAGATTGCTCAGCCGGGGCTATTGTATCCTCAGGTGTTGGCGTTTCAGTCGCGCTGAAAGAGGGTGTCTGTTCCGGACTTGTAAGCGTCTCATAAGTATGAGTGATAGTTGGCGTGGGGCTTGGTCTCTGAAACGTCTGAGAGGTTTTCTCGTAGAATTCCTTAAGAGAAGAATCATAGTAATCCTTTGTTAGGTACCCTAATCCAGCAACCGCAATGGCCCCTACGCTTGCATAGAGGAATCTTCTGCGAGGCGATCCGACCAAGACGGATCCAGGTATGATCGATTCAGTTCAATCGTTATTAGACTTGCTGTCATCTCACAGATGAGTACAGTCGCTCTTGCATAGGTCAGGTAACTGGAAGAGAGATCTGAACAGATTTGGGTTCTCGCTTCCTAGCATTCCTAGCCAGTGATGTATGATTATCCTAAGATCTTTCCTTTCTCAGAGGAGGCTTAAGCTGTGAAGTCCGTCAATGCCACGACTCCTAGAAGATTGCAAGCAGAGGTTACACAGCAGCGTACCATTATGGGGCGGCTCCCCGGTATTCTACCGCTATCTCCCTTTTGATTCGCCAGCCACTCTTGATAGGGTACGATCTCCTTCTGTCAAGGATGTCTGATATGTCCGTCAGCTCGAAATCTGACCTGAACTGTAGACCCCAGGTTGCATTGAGATAAAGTATGTCGTATCTGCATACAGCTGCAGCCTTCTTGCTGCTTAATACTTCAACTTCACCAATTTTGAAATTCATCAGTCCCATCCCGGCGTATGTAAACATCTCCCGGTAGAACTGGGTGATCTGGTATTTGCCCTTCAGAGTCTTGTAGATGGAGCGAGTCAAATTTGTCCAGATCAGAATCGCATCGTCAGTGTAGAGATTAGCGAGAACTCCAAAACTGCGTTTATGGTAAAGATCGCCCCACCGCGTCAGTAGCTCAACTATCTCCTGCTCCTCTCTAGTCAAGGTTCTGGGCGTTGGGCTAGAGGATGGTTCTGGCAGTTCAGGTGATGTTGGACTGAGCGTTACGGTCGGCACAGTCGTCGGCGTCTGTGTAGATTCAACTGTTTGTGAAGGTGATGATCTGAGCGACAAAAGATCCATTGTTGAGAATATTCTAGCTCTCGAGATGTAGCCAATACCTAACGTTACTCCGCCAATGATGCTTGTTACAATAAACTTTCTGCGACTTGGCAATGAGCATCCCTGAAAGGATCAGGCCTGGACGAGATCATAGATCGGTGACAGGCAATAGAAAAATGTTGGTTAGGGTCAAATAGGAAAAAGTGGGAGATTGCTGGCTGCCTAGTGGTTTCACTTGAGTTTAGGTGTTCCCCAAGCTTTTCCAGGCCAAGTCATGTACAACTTTCCACCGTGGTCTGCAGCGCCTACAAAGAATCCGGCCTCTCTCTTGTCTGGCAGAGGTATCTTGAACTCATAGATGCAGTGTTTTGCTGGTTGTGTATGGATCGTTTGTTGCGTCTCAGGAGAATGCGATGGACTTTGCAATTGTCTCAGAAGTCTCAGACTTTGCCCAGTAGCGTGCGCGCTAAGCCTCTCTTCCAGGCTTTGACCTCTTCACCGCTAAATGCTTCTCTTTCCCAGAATCCTCACAAACCTTCATATTCCCTAAATGCCATCACAAAAAGGATCAAGGTGAGAAACCGGATTGGCTGAGAAATACATATTCAAGTTCGAAGACTATGTCGATGCGCCTGTCCCAGCCATGGGAAAATTTACCAGAAAGATGATAATCGACAAGGATACGGTCGGCGCAAAAGAGCTAACCTTCCTTTACGGAAGATACGAGAAGGGAGCCGTCGGCGCAGACTACGAGAAGAAATGCTCACACCCCAACGCTGAGGAGATCCTGTACATAACAGGCGGGAAAGGCTACGTAGGCATCAACGATAAGGAGTATCTTGTCGAGAAAGGAGATACAGTCTGGGTTCCGAAGAAGGCGATCCACTGGCTATACAACCCCTTCGACGAGCCGTTCGAGATGCTGTGCGTATACTCGAGGGCGTCACTTAAAGAGGCGGGTCTGGTAGTCCACGAATAATGGATCGGCTGAGCGGCTCCTGAACCGTCTCCTAGACATTCCTTCGATTACTTCGCGCCACTGCAAGTGCGGCGGCGAGTCCAAGCAGTACTAGGTACGGCGTCAGTAAGCCGAGTCTATTCACAGGCAACGATAAGCCGCCGACAGGAGCCGACGAGTATAAAGTGGCATGGGGAGACGCCTTCTCCAGGGTGAGCAGAGCCCATGCAGTCGTCAGGGTTCGCGGTATCGGCGCCGCCTCCTCAAACTCTGGGAAGTCAGGCCAGGAGCCTTGAGGCTCCTGCTGCTGAACTATGGCGGTGGCGAAGTCGCCGTACCAGTCTACCCCCTCTATCCTCTCAAGGTTGAGCGCTGTGAGGCCGAGCATCACAGTGAATGTGGTCAGGTAGAGTGACTTCCCAGTTCCCCTCCACCCAGCGAGGCCCTGATATGGTGGGAGGCTGATGTCCGGGTCGTTCCAGTGGCGGACCAGGAAGGCTATCGCCCTCTGCACTCTCGGCGTCGACACTGTATCCCCGACGAGGGCCATCTGCTGAAGCATTGATCCGGTTTTGAGGATGTTAACCCATGAATCAGGAGAGTCATATCCTGAGCCTCCATCAGCCTCCACGCCCGGCATCAAGCCTCCATCAACGTCTTGACCGGTATTCTGGATGTAGCCTATCCAGATGTTCAGTTCACTCTTGACGAAGGCAGGGATCGAGAGACCGAAACCGCCGAGCTTAGGTGGAGTTGCTAGTGGGGCCTGAGCGTAGTCGAGCGCCATCGTCACGAAGCCTGAGTTGGAGTTGTCACTCGAGGATCCGGAGTTATCGATCGCCTCATAAGTCCATCCACCCCTCCCGGAGTCACCGTCCACTTGGCCGTATGCCAGGAAGTCGATGATGTTCGCGGCTACGTCACGGTAGGTCTGACCTGTAAAGATGCCTGTATCGACAGTTCTGCCTGGTGCATTGGTGCAGACGATAGCCATCAGCGCCAGGCTCGTCTCGTAGTTTGAATGGTGATCGTCAGGGATAGTCGAGTGGAAGTAAGCTCCTACTCCGTCGCCGTTCATATCAGGATCATCGAGTGAACCGTCATGCACCTGAATCTCAATCTGCTGGCTGTACGCGTTAGCGAGGAGGTAGCGTAGGCCGTTCTCAACGTTCACACGGTAAACGTAGGCAGGGTCGAATGGGGATCGCCCCTGCAGTATCGCGTGTATCTCAAGTTTCATGAGCACCTGCCCTGTGACGGCTACAGGATAGTAGTCAGGACTCCAGGACCCATCAGGTTGCTGCTGGCTCGCCAGCCACGAGAGCCCCCTTGACGTTGAAGCAGCGATCTCATCCCGTGTAGCTGCACCTACGCATGTAGTAGTAAGTGTAGAAAGCATCAAGAATGAAAGGATCACACACAGAACTCTATCCATATGCGATGTCCAGGTAGAATCACTCTCTATTGATAAAAAACTTAGGATCGCATCATCAACTCTTACGACTCCGTATCTAAAGTTGCCGTGACGCCGTTTAGAGGCGGTTCTCAAGTATTGGTCCTATGAGTCTACCCCCCCTAGGGGTAGGGGGGGTCCCCCCCAAGCGATCACGTGCAGGCCGACTGCTCACAGGAAGATCTTGAATACAGGGTGGCTGTTCGATAACGGCCTTATGCCGTACTCCTGCCTCATACTGTATGAGACGTAGGCGTCTGCGAGGCCGCATGCAGGATAGATCTCAGGGGCCCTCCTCACAGGCCCATATAGGAGGAAGTTCGCGCCCATCACTATAGGGGTGACATGGGCTACGGCATTGTTGATCCTGTAGGTGAGGTGGTCCTGCTTCTTCCTTGAGACCCAGCGGTCGACTGCGTTGTGGACTCCTGCTCCTGAAGGTAGACCGAACTCCTTCTTGACGATGTGGCAGGCCTTCGCTACAGGCCCCGGATCTGGGATGTCCAAGACCGTTGTGTCTACAAGCATCTTCTCTATCCCCGCCTCGGAGGCGACACTGATCAGTCCCCTCCTCTCCGGTGAATCTCTGAGTGTTGAGAGCTTGCCTGCCACGGTCATGTTTCTGGAGTTGTACGTGAGCAGGATCGCGGCCTTGATCTTGGAGTCTTTGAGAGCCTCCAGCTCTTCCGGCTTAGCCTCAGGGCTTATCGAGTTGAATACAGCCCTTTCTGAGAGGCCTATCTCAGCCACATGCTTGGCAGCCGCAGCTCTGACTGTGGAAGTTGTCCCATCGACGAGGAATGGTCCATCTATCTTCTCTGCGACGAAGTCGATGAACCTGACGATGGCCTTGGGCCATGCTCCACAGACATCAACGATCCTGGGATTGCCGGTCTTCTCTGAGACCTCAGCCTCCACTCGGAGAACCTCCTCAGCCTTCTCTTTGTCAAATGTTCCCTCCTCCTCATTGATGATGACAGTGTCTCCATGGTAGAAGATGCTGCCGATCATGACTGTTGGGAGCTGACCTGGCTGACCGCCGACCTTGACTCCGCCGATCTCAAAGATCTTCTGTTCATTATCAAACTTGAACATCCATCCGTCACCGAGATTTTGAGAGTTGTAGGTTGCTACTGTCCAGGCGTATTAAACCTATTCTTGGTCGCGTTCTCTCTGGTTCGCAGCGTTCCTCATAGACTTGCTGTGCCTAGGCCTAGCCGTCCTATGAGCTGTTAGATTTTGATCTCGACTAGGTCTTGATCCATAACACACATGTTGCGGCTAGAAGGGCGGAGACCGCAACGACGTCTTGAGGCATGACGCCGACCCATCTGAGATCAGCAAAGACCATCATAGGCCAGAATGGAACCGTCAGCATAATCGAGACCAAGGGTGTGAAGACGATCTCTTTTCCAACATAGCGGAGGAATAGTCTAACAGATGCCGAGTAGGCGATCCCGCCGACAACATAGGAGATGGCCATGATCCGAAGAGGTTTCACATAATCTTTGATAATGTGCATTTCCCTAATTCGTCTCTCAAGCAAGACTACTGCTTCACAGCCGCTTACTAGTACGGGCTGAAGCAGAAAAGCTGCATAGGATCCCGTCAGATGAGGATCGCGTGGGTCCCAGCGGCAGAAGCGAAATATACCGACTCCAAACAGAGTCAGTGTGGTGGATGAAGCGTTGACTCAGACTGATGTAGTGGACGAGCTTCTCAGAGACTCTATCGATATTCACATGCACACAGCCCCAGACGTTCATCCACGTAGCGTCGATGATGTTGAGGCGGCGAGACAGGCAAAGTCAGCCGGTATGAGGGCGGTACTCATCAAGAGCCACCACACAAGCACCGGTGACCGGGCTCAGATCGCGAGCAAAGAGTCAGGACTTCCAGTCTTCGGGGCTATCGCTCTTAATCATGCTGTCGGAGGCTTGAACTACCATGCAGTCCTGGCTGCAATCGAGATGGGTGCAAAGGAAGTCTGGATGCCGACCGTGAACGCTGTACCATTCCTGAAAAGGTCTGCCTCAGTCCCGGCGCTGGCGAAGGCTATTCCCGAAGGCACAGAGGGCATAAGCATAGTCGATGAGAAGGGAAGAATGCTGCCTGAGCTCCACAGGATCATTGAGTTGATCGCGAGGCGAGATGTCGCCGTCGGCACCGGCCACATATCGCAGAAAGAGGCGACGGTTCTGGTGGAGGAGGCTCAGAGGGCCGGGGTCAAGAAGATCATTCTAACCCACCCGACGATAGACTTCCTGGCATACTCCAAGGAAGAGATGAGACGCCTCGCCAAGCGTGATGTGCTTATCGAGCATGACTACATCGTCTGCACAGGGCAGATGAGCGCGCCAGTCCCGCCGAGAAGCCTCGCAGAAGCGATAAGGTCTGTTGGTGCTGAATACTGCATAATGGCGACTGATGGAGGCCAGAAGATAAATCCGCCGCCAGTCACAATGTTCAGGATGTACATCTCCGAGATGCTCAGATGCGGGATCAATAAGGAGGAGATCAGGAGGATGATCTCTGAGAACCCGGCGAGAGCACTCGGGCTGGAGAGATGAAGACCCTGACGTACGCCGGCATGGTCGAGGCGAGTCTATGACCTATCTCGAGATACCGTATGGATCTGAGAGTCTTGGGGTGGATGTCAGCGACGACGCTCAGGTTCAAGTGGTGACTCCGAGGCCTTCCAGGTCTCTGAGGGATATTGAAAGTGCTGTGGTTAAGGCTCTAGATAGGCCAGTAGGCGCTCCAAGCTTCAGGCGTCTTCTGTCCGCTGGAAAGAAGGTTGCGCTGCTTGTAGACAACTACGCCAGGCCGACCCCTGCATACGCGATATTGCCCCAAATACTTGAGTTGATAGCCGAGTCAAGGGCTGAGGCCAGGATACTTGTAGCTAACGGTGGGCTCAGACCCGCCACTGACGAGGAGCTCAACGAGAAGCTAGGTGAAAAGATCCTTAACAGCGGCGTACCTGTCACTCAGAGTGTAGCGAAGAGAAGGGAAGACTTCACCTTCATAGGGGTGACGAGCTACGGGACACCGGTGGAGGTTCACAGGATCTACCTGGAGGCGGACGTCAGACTCGGAGTCCATACGACACAGATGACTTTATGGGGGTATGGTGGCGGAGGGTCAATCCTGCTGCCTGGTGTATCCTCCTTCGAGACTATTGAATGGAATCACCGTCTAGCCCTCTCACCAGGCTCGATACAACCGGGCTATGTAGGCCCAGAAAACCATCTGAGGAACGATATCGAGGAGGCGGCAGAACTTGCAGGACTTGACATGGTCCTCAACACAGTCCTCAATACTGATGGTGAAGTCGTCGATCTGGTGGCGGGAGCATCTTCAAGATCACATAGGGCCTCGATAGAGAGGTTTGACCGGATATACTCCTACAGGTTGAGATGGCCTGAGAAGGCAGACATCTCGATAAGCGGCTCTCTCAAGTGGGACAAGTATATGGCCCACGCCTGCTGGCCTATCTCTACACTTGACCCTGTCACAAAGGATAGTGGAACGATAATTTTGGCCACGCCGAGCCCAGGAGGACTAGCTCACCTCAGCTACATCAGCGGATACATGCCTGCGAACAGGGAGAGCTGGAAGAGGCTTCTCAGCGACATCTTCGAGCGGAGACAGGAACTCTGGCATGCTATGCTATGGTACCCAATCCACCTAGTACTCCAGCGGAAGAAGGTCATAGTAGTCACTGGTGAAGAGAACGCAGCTACCCTGCGGGGGATTGGTATAGACTCGACAGACTCGCTGGATGAGGCTTACAGGCTTGCCCTGGCAAGAAGCCCGAAGAAACCCAGAGTCCTTGTGGCTCCATACGGGAAATGGATGAAGCCATCATGACCAGGAGCCTGTAACTCTCGCAGACAGCTCAAGTTTGACCCTTGAACGGTCTCTGTCGGTACTCACAGATCTTCGGACACTCCCGGCAGTTATGGTACTCAACCTTCGCCTGAGCCATGACGCCTGAGACGGTTTTACGCGGCTTCATCACGAACTTGTCCGATAATACTACTCCGATAGATTCCTGAACCCTCTCCCTAGAGAAGATGCTGAAGATCACCTCCTGCTGCTCGAGACCCCAGGAATGGGTTGAACCCGGATTGAACTTAGAGATGTTCCAGCCTCTCTCAGTCTTTATCCTCTCCTCGATATACTTCGACGTCTTGCGTAGCGCATATGTCCCCAGGTTGTCGAGGACCCATGAATCGAGGAGTCGGCTCTTCCCGAGCTCGCTGACCCTGTGCTCTAAGTCTGGGCCTATCGTCGCAATGTATGGCGCGACCTCGGAGGCACACCTGAGCTCCTCAGCAAGCTTCGGGCTGCTCAGTTCCCTACCATCCTCCAGAAGGATCCCTGAATGCTTGACCTCTCTGATCTTCACGTAGGTGTAGACTGCGGCAGGTCTTATCAGAAGTCTGCACTCCTCCATGAGATATTCCAGGTTATGGAGTTTCTCAGATATCCGACCCAGTCCCCCAACTTTCAAAGCCTCCTCTACGGAGAGGGATAACGGGATCTGGGTGAGCAATATCATCGAAGACGCCTTCCGGTCGATCTGGTGAGTGAAGCTCCTCGTAAGGATGGCTCAAGATCTTGTTCTTGAACTATTCTTTTAACGTAGAAGCCTGCCATTTCCCGAGTAGACAGATTTTTTACTTACGATAACAGTCTAACATGGGAAGGTTGCACGATTGAGGCTCCACGTGCTGGTTGCAAGTCTCACATTTCTAGTATCTGCGTGGTTGCTGTTGTTTCCAGGCCAGGTCGTTGCAGGCGGCTCGATGGTCGTGGGGACTGTCTATGCGAGGAACTACATGGGTGACTACCGAGCGCTCGGATGGGCGAACGTGACCGCCACCGACGGCAACATAGTCCTCAGGGCGAGAACCACCTCGGATGGTCGCTACCAACTCTTCCTAAGCACAGGATCATGGGAGCTGATCACCAGTATGCCAGGCTACAAACCGGTGAGCAAAGTGATCGCTGTACCAGACGGAGGCACTGTCACGTATGACTTCTACCTAGAGGAGTCAGGGGTGCCAATACCTGAATTCCATGAGTATGCTGCACCGTTCATCACATCACTCTCCCTCCTGCTCGCGGTTCTGATTCTGCGCAGGAGATCCCTCTCGGCTCAAAGACTGGGTTAGAGCAAGACCTGCCATCCCTATTCGGGATAGAGTCTCCAGTTACTGGAAGGTAGGCCGTGCGCTGGACAGACTTCACAGACACATGCAGAACGGATGGTTCATAGGCGGTGAAGACTGTGTCCACTGACAGGTCCGGTGGCTTCGGCCTTCACATCTCGGAGAGAGCGTGCCTGGCCATCCTCACATTTCTTGGTCTTGCTCAGGTCGGCGTCTATTCCAGAATCCTCCTCTTGGATGATCTAGGATTGAGGATAGGGGAATATGTTGCTCTCTTCCTCCTCTGTTTCATACTATACATGCTTTCAGTAGTCATAGTCGCTAGACTGCATGCTCGATCAACTTTTCCGAGATCGCGACTTCTCTTCACAGTCCTCCTTTTCTCTGTAGTCTTCAGAATCATAATGATCCCTCTCAAACCCGGGCTCACTCATGACTTTATGAGGTTCCTCTGGGATGGCAGACTGCTCACCAACGGGGTCAACCCCTACCTGTACAGGCCGGACGCACCTGAGCTAGACGCCTTCAAGAACGTCCCGTATTTTGCTGATTATGAGTTCAAGCATACATTCACGGTTTATCCGCCTGTAGCTCAGCTGCTTTTCGCTGGGACCTACATCCTTGCCGGGGATAATCCTGTTGGAACAAAGATCACCGTGTCGGTAATCGATGTGGTAAACACCCTGCTGATAGCGATTCTGCTGAAAGAGGTCAAGGGTGGCACCCAACTTCCTGGAATACTGATGTATGCGTGGTCACCTCTACTCGTTGTCGAGTCTGCGGGGAATGCTCACATGGAACCTCTAGTTACCCTCTTCATTCTTTTGAGCCTTCACTCCCTGCAAAGAAACAGATTTCGTCTATCATCATTGAATTTCTCCCTAGCCTGCTGGTCCAAGCTCTACCCTATCCTCCTCCTGCCTGTGTATCTCAAGCTCCTGAAGGATTCTGGGGGCAGAGGTCTGAAAGATTTCACTCTGGTATTCTTATCATCTTCAGCACTGATCCTTGCGCCTGTTTTCATCTCATCCGGGTGGAATCTCCTCTCCCAAGTCTTCTGGTATTCCCAGAACATAACGTATAACGGATCAGCCTTCACGTTACTCGATGCGGTTCTAGGATCCTGGAATACGGGGAGATTACTGGCCAGCATACTGGTCTACTCAGCATTTCTGGCGTCGCTTATCGGGGTCTTAAGGATGAGGCGGCTAAGGTCACTTCTTGACTTCTCACATGTATCTATAATGGTATATGGAGCGTTCCTCCTGTTCGCCTCATCTGTATTCCAGTGGTACCTGCTCTGGATCCTTCCCTTCATAGCCATCCGCGGTCTGTATATGGTGAGTATCCCCTGGCTCTATCTCTCAGGCGCGGTCGTTCTAGCTTATCTCCCGCAGTTCTCACTATCATATGATCCCGTAGCCTTCAGGCTGATCGAGTATGCACCGCTTTACCTGCTTGTGTCGTTATCTATTCTGATTGAGGAAAACCCTTTAGTAAAGCCTTACAGACTGAAGTCAAGTGGTCTGAAGGGCTCAGTCGACTGGGATGAGGATCATTGCAGACAAGAAACTTGAAGGACCTACTTTTTGCAGTGATAGTGGTTGCTATACTTGCAGTGGCGGTCTTGAACGTCGCCTTCTTCGCTGCCAAGGAGGAGAGGAAGACCGCGGCTGAGGGCGGTCAGACCGGAACACAGTCGCAGACTGAGATCGAGATTCGCAAAGAGCTGGGGGCGACACCGATCTTGTACGAGCCTATGGTTGGGATCCCCCAGGACGAGAAGATTCACTTTGTCTTCCTCTACTATACGACCTGCCCTGCTTGTGAAGAAGGCAAGAACCTTTTCATATCCAAGTCCTTCCCAGCCTGGCAGGGCAACCTGAGCTCTGACGAGGTCTCCTTCAGCACATTAAACTACTACAGGAAGAAAGATGTTGGAGACGCCTACTTCAGGGCGTTTAACATCTCTAAGAACCAGTTCGGAGCTACTGCACTGGTGATCCACGACTCGAGAGTCGGCCTGGTCTTCTATCCCCCATTCAATGACGGCAAGATCCAGAAGGCAGCATACTATGTCGCGAAGGGTTCG
>JAGTQV010000151.1:0-1177 GCA_018397035.1 Candidatus Bathyarchaeota archaeon
CGCAGAGGAGGGCTATAGAACAGCTGGTGCCGAGGCAGGCAGCCCTAGAGGAGATTCAGGAACTCCAATCCTCCGGTAAACTTCCAAACATCATAGGTCGACTCAGAGACCTGATCAGGTCTGAGAATGGGTATGAGAGAGCTGTAAGGGCTGCCTGCGCAGAATGGCTGGACTCCGTAATCGTCAAAGACACCGCCACCGCCTTAGAGTGTATCGAGTACCTCAAGAGGTCAAAACTAAGCCGCATCAAGATAATCCCGCTCGACATTCTCCCTCGATCCCGCCGATCCAGCGAGATCCCGAAGATTGAGGGGGTGATAAAGAGAGCAGTTGATTGTGTACGGTTCGACCCCTCGATCGAGGTTGCTGTAGACTCCTTACTCGGAGACACCCTAGTTACGGACAGTCAGAGAGCCGCCTATCTGGCTTCGATGGAAGGATTTAGGGCTGCAGTCACCACAGGAGATCTATATGAACCTTGCGGGATGATTGAAGGAGGCTACTACAGGGAACCATGCGACATATCTTCAGTAGCTCCAAGGACGAGGCTTCTGAAAGACCTCAAGGAGACCTTCACGTCTCTTTCAAGACTCATAGAGAAAGAGAGATCTGATCTTGAGATGGTCCATTCAAGGCTTGCCCGCCTAAGAGAAGAGAAGGAAGAGCTTCAGAAGGATCTAGACCGGATACTGCGTGATTCCGGAGTGATTCAACAGAGGCTGAATAGTACTGTTGAAGAGGTAGCTCACGTCAGTGAAAGGGTCAAAGGTTTACTGGAGCGTGCCAGCGAGTTCAGGGCGAATCTCCAGTCGATACTTGATAGAAAGGCTGAGCTGAATGAGACCTTCAGGAGACTTGAGGAGGAAAGAACCAACCTGAGAAGCAAGCTTCAGCCCAACGGGATCGAACAGATTCAGGAGCAGTCTGAGAGTCTGGCAGAAGTACTGGCGAAGCTGAGAGAGGAGAAGACGATGGTCTCCCTGAGAATCTTAAGCATTGAGTCATCTCTAGAATCGAAGCAGAGGATGCTGGAGCGAATAAAGGATCAGCTTAGATACATCAGAGAGAGTGAGGAAGGACTAGACTCAAATCTTAAGATCGCCTCCAAGGAGCTTGAGGACTGGGGTTCAAAGCTTTCCGGGGTGACGGAGGAGAGGGAGCGCCTCTCCAGGTCGCT
>JAGTQV010000151.1:1183-2265 GCA_018397035.1 Candidatus Bathyarchaeota archaeon
GTTGAGCGAGTCCCTTCATAAGGTGGAGGCAGAGATCGAGGTGTTAAGCTCGGACCTGACGATGTTGAGGCTTGAACTCAACAAGAAGGAGCTTGAGGAGAACTACTTGACTGAGGAACTCGGCAGGTTGGGATTCCAGAAACTGAGCGAATCCTCTCCTGTTGACTCAGGAGCGGCAGAAGAGAACCTCTCAACTCTGAGAAGGGAACTCCAGGAGATTGGGGCTGTCAACGAGCTGGCCGTAATACACTATGGAGAACAGAAGGACAACTACAAGCAGCTCTCTGTGAGGATCAATCAGTTGGAGGAGGAGAAGCGGTCTATACTAAGGTTCATGAAAGAACTTGAAGATAGGAAACGTGAGACGTTCATGAGTGTCTTCGAGAGGCTGAACCAGAACTTCAACGAGACCTTCTCGAAGATCACGGACGGGGGCACCGGCAGACTCCTTCTGGAGAATCCTGAAGATGTCTTCAGTGGTGGGGTTGATATGCAGCTAGCCTTTCCAGGGAAGGCTGAGCTGTCGATAGGGAGCGCAAGCGGAGGCGAGAAGTCTGTGGCGACGGTCTGCTTTCTCCTAGCACTCCAGACGATTCATCCGATGCCGTTCTACGCCTTCGACGAGATAGACGCTCACCTAGACATGGTAAACTCCCAGAGGTTAGCAGATCTCCTCCGAGAACGATCAGCAGACTCCCAGTTCATAGTCGTATCCCTGAAGGATACAACGATCTCGAAGGCAAGCAATGTATTCGGGATCTTCATACAGGACGGCTACTCACAGGTCGTATCACTGCCGAAACCTGGAGGCAAAGCCGATGTCGGGGGTTGAGAAACCCTTCTGGCTGAGGCCTCCATACCTTATACTCTTCGACCTCCTGAGGCTTCACCGAGTCAAGCCGTGGGACGTCAACGTATCCCTGCTTTTGAACAGGTTCCTGGCCGAGATGAGAGAGAGAGGGCACCTAGACTTCTCAATATCAGGAACAGCACTCCTGAGTTCATCAATAATCCACAGGATGAAGTCTGAACTGGTGCTCAAGATGGAGGATCCGCCGAGGCCACAGCCTCCTCGGCCTCAG
>JAGTQV010000151.1:2346-3152 GCA_018397035.1 Candidatus Bathyarchaeota archaeon
GAGGAGGTCCTGATGAGGGAGATGAGTCTGAAGTTAAGAGACACCTTAAGCCTGAAGCCTACACCCGTCGTTGAGGCACTGGATGAGTTTATCACAAACATTCAGGAGCACTTGGAGGATCTCTATCACAGACTCCTACGGGACTTCAGGCGTGGGGAGGCGATCTCCTTCCGCCGACTGACCTCAGGGATGAGTGTTAGAGAGGTCGTGAGGACATTCCTTCTGGTACTCTTCTTGGCGAGCAGAGGGAGGATCAGACTGGTGCAGGAGTATGATTGCAGCGACATAGTGATCAGGGTGGCTGAGTCAGGTGAAGATTTCCGAGCTACCGTCTATCCAGCTTAACGCAAAGGAGAGACGCCAACTCGACCAGATAGAGGCGGCCCTCTACGCCTCCGGCAGACCACTGGATCTAGATACCCTATCCTCAGTCATCAATGTGAAGTCGCATGCTACGGTCAAGCGTCTCGCTGAGCTGCTGATGGAGAAGTACAAGAAGGCCCATGGTGCGCTGGAGCTTTTGAAGCTCCAAGATGGCAGGTACGTGATGCAGCTGAGGCGAGATCTGACTCAAGGGATAGCGAAGCTAGTCTCGAAGAGGCTGCTGACGCGAGGGCCTCTAAAAACACTATCCTTCATAGCGATCAAACAGCCGGTGACCCAAGCCTACGTAGTCAAGGTGAGGGGGAACCTTGCTTACGGCCACATCCGGGACCTTGTTGATAAAGGCCTCATCACAGAGGAGAGACTGGGCAGGACCAAAGTCTTGAGGACGACTCGAACATTCGCTAGATTTGATGCTGAAA
>JAGTQV010000152.1 GCA_018397035.1 Candidatus Bathyarchaeota archaeon
CGCCTCGGCGATATCCTTGCAAGAACCTCGGTTGTGAAAGCGTAGATCAAATTAACCGGCTCGACATACCCCTACTGGAGATCGGGTGGATCCAACGGTCACTATTGCCTTCAGTCAAGAGTGCGCAGGCTTGGGGGAGAAGATCGCGATTGGACTTCAAGCAAGAAGCATAACATTAGAGTCAAGGATCTTTCCAGACGGAGAGTCGTACCTCAGATTCGGCGCGGATCTCTCAGGCCAAGATCTCATTATTGTGAAGTCATGCTTCCCCCAACAAGATAAACGTTTGATCGAATTGTTATTCGCTTTGGATGCAGCTAAAGAGCTTGGAGCAAGGAGAACGATAGCTGTTGTTCCATATCTTGCATACGCAAGACAAGATAGGCGGTTCAGACCTGGAGAGGTAGTCAGCAATTCAACTGTTGGGAGACTGCTTGAAGCTGTCCGCACAGACCTTCTTGTAACTGTCGACGTACATCAGAGAGAGTCACTGAAGAACTACAGGATAGGAACGGTTGATGTTTCTGCTATGCCCCTGCTGGCTGAGTACCTCAACAGCATGGGGTTAGACAGACCGTACATTCTGGCTCCTGACAAAGGCGCCTCCGCACATGCTCAGTGTGTAGCGTCAATTCTGGGAACGGAGTACACACACTTTGAGAAGAGGAGGGATAGGGTAACAGGCCAAATAGTGATGAGAGAGGTAGACGCTGACATTGAGGGGCGGGACGCAGTGATTCTTGATGACATCATCTCTACGGGAGCGACGATTGCAGAAGCCGCAAGGATCGTGAAGAAGCTTGGAGCCCGGAAGATCATAGCGGCTTGCACACACGCCCTACTCATCGGGGATGCCATGGAGTCGATGGTAAAGGGAGGGATTACTGAGGTGATCAGCACAGATACGGTTGCCGGTTCGACCAGCAAGGTCTCAGTCGCGCCTGCGATATCGGACTCACTGAGGCAACACCTGTGAGTCCAACGCTCTTCTTTCTCCTCTCCGGCGAACATAAGACACTACCCGCTGCAGAAGTCCGCGCGATACTGGAATGTGAGAACTTCGATCATAGAGAGTTCAAAGTAATCCCGAAGCTCGCAACAGTCAAGGCAGACCCCGGATGCATCAATACTGTGGTCAGAAGAGCTGGGATGTGTGAAGCCGCAGGCCTTCTAATCTTCCAATGTCGAGATGTAAAGAACGAGATCCTGAGAAGCGCCTCAGATCCCATTTACTCCAACTACCTCAATAAGGGGGAGAGGTTTTCCGTGAGAGTACAGAGGATCTTCGGTTCATCAAGGCATCTGGATAGAATGGAGTTACAGTCCAGGATCGGCAACATGATCCTACGCTCAGTCCCCGAGTCTAGGGTGGACCTCAGAAACCCCGAAAAGGAATTCATAGGTGTAATAGCCAGTGGCAGGTTCCTCTTTGGCAACTTGACCGCGAGACGAGTGAACTCTGCCCTGAATCGTTACAGACCAAAGGAGGGCTTTGCGCCGCATCCTTCAACGATGAAGCCGCGGCTCGCTAGGTGTTTTGTAAATCTCTCTAGGCCCAGGAGGGGCGAGCTCCTCCTAGACCCCTTTTGCGGTGTCGGAGGCCTACTAATAGAGGCTTTGATCATAGGATGCCGTGCGGTCGGCTCCGACCTCGATCCAAGAATGGCTCGCGAGGCGATCAGAAATCTCAGACGACTTGGCATCGAGCCTGAGGGCGTTCTGGCAGCTGATGCAAGAGCAATCCCCTGCCCTACCATCCGCTCGATATCCACAGACCCACCCTACGGTCGCGGGTCCTCAACTATGGGTTCAAACCCATGTGAGCTACTAGGGAAGTTCCTTGCCGAGGCGCGTTCGGTCTTATCGCCGGATGGGTTCCTGTGTCTGGCCAGCCCTTCAGATGTTGGTGTCCAGGTTCTGGGTTACGATGCGGGTCTAAACGTCGTTGAGAGTCACGTGATGAGGGTTCACAGAGGACTTGTCCGAGAGATTGTCGTCTTCACACGCGACAGATCAGTTCGAAAGGGTTGAATTGATTGGAGCTGATCTTCTTAGGGACTGGCGGCTCTGTGCCGACCAGAGACAGAGGTCTCCCAAGCGTTGTCCTGCGTAGAGGTCCAGAACTGGTCATGTTTGATTGTGGTGAGTGTTCCCAGAGACAGATGATGGCTGCCAAGCTCGGCTTCAACAGAAAGATGAGGATCTTCATCAGTCACATGCACGGAGACCACGTCCTCGGCCTCCCAGGGCTGCTTCAGTCAATGTCATTTTTGGGGAGACAGAGGAAACTTGAGGTATACGGCCCTCAAGGCATCGTCGAGTTTGTCGATTCGATCATCAAGACCGTGCCATCCAAAATAGGATTTCCCTTGGAGGTTTATCCGATGCAGGCTGGAGTCGTCTTGGAGGAGAGAGAATACACGGTCAAGGCTGCGGGCCTTGATCATGGGATTCCCTGTTTTGGATTCGCGTTAATTGAGAAGAAGCTTGGAAGATTCGATCCAGATAAGGCTAGAGCCCTCAAGATTCCTGAGGGTCCACTATGGAAGAGGCTACAGCTTGGAGAGACAGTCACTGTTGGCGGATTCAGTTTCACGCCAGACCAGGTTCTCGGACCCGCGAGGAGAGGATCAAAGATCACATACATAACTGACACCAGACCCTGCAAGACCGCAATCGAGATCGCCAAGAATTCTACTGTGCTAGTATACGACTGCACATTCGACAGTTCGAAAGAGAAGAGAGCTGTTGAGTACGGACACTCAACCGCAAAGGACGCCGCAACCGTAGCCAAGAAGGCATGTGTGAAGTCCCTCGTCCTCATTCACATAAGCGCGATGTATGAAGATGCGGAGCCCCTTCTCAGAGAGGCGAGAAAAATCTTTCCGAATGTGACACTTGCATTCGATATGATGAGGCTACAAGTGCGCTCCTAGGACTGCTTTTGATGGTCCATGGCGTGGACGTGATGGGCTGATGACGCGATAGTGCCGTAGCCGGCGGGTGCGTGCACGCCTCCACGACGATTCAAGATGGGGGATTATAGGTATCA
>JAGTQV010000025.1 GCA_018397035.1 Candidatus Bathyarchaeota archaeon
GAGAAGTCTTGGACGAGTGGGGTGACGGTTTCAAGGAATCTGCCAGGGCGGTTTACCTAGAGAAGCCAACATCACATACGATGGCATACAAGAAACAGTTCCTCTTGACGTTGATCACACCAAAAGCAACAGCCCAAGGCTTTGGGTGGTATGATAAAGGATCCAGCGCAGTAATTTCTCTATCTCCAGCTTCAATTCCAATGGAAGGAATAATGGGTTTCTTGGGGGGTAAGGAGATATTCGATCACTGGGAAGGTGACATCTATTCTACAGAAGCCTCAACAAGAGTACCCATGGAATCACCAAAGAGAATTGAGGCAAAATGGAGATGCGATTACACTAATCCACTCTTGGTCATGCTACTGGGAGTGACAGGTATAGGACTAATAGTAATAGGTTCTAGTTGGAGTCAAGGGAGAATTGGCAGAAAGGGCAGGCCAGCTATAGCGGTGCCTATGAGAATAAAGAAGTCGACAACTCTGATCCCTGCAAAACCAACCATTACAGTTGAAGGTTTGGCCGAGAACGCAACGTTGACAGAGTTTGAACTACTTCTGGAGGAGTATGGGAAAATCAGGCAAAAGGTAAGAAAACTGACCGATTCATACGTAACAGGAGTGGTTTCTGAAGGAACATACAAGGCTCTGCTAGAAGATTATGAGAAACGATCTCTAGACCTGCAGCGCATGATTGACGAAGTTGAGCACCAAATTAATGCAGAACTAAGAAGGCTTCAAGAGGAAGAAACAAAGATCCAGAAAGAAATCGAACTTTTGAACGCAAAGCAGATAATTGGGGATATCCAGCCAACCGAGTATGCGAGCGAGAAGGCTACCCTCGATGCCAAATTTGCCGGAGTTACTACACGACGCGACATATTGTTCACTCAAACCGAAAAACTGAGAAAGTCACGCTGCAAGTTCTGTGGCGTTCCACTAAACGGACAGCGTCTAGCATGTCCAAATTGTGGCAAGGCGCAGGAGTAACCTGTAACATTGAAGAAGGTAGCTTGAGAACCGAGTCCGGGAGATAACTACTCGATGCCACACTCTGAGAAATCTAACTTGCGTGACAAGTATGCCAAGCCGTGTAAGGCATATCCCCCAGGAAAAATCACAGAAAAAACGTACTGAAAGCTCAGAGATGAATATAGATTTCGGTTGGCAAAAGAGAAAGTATCAGTCATGTCACGCAGCTCAAAACTAGAAAAACAAGTGGAATCTGCGCCCAGGACTATAGCAGCCGAATGGAATGTTCTGCAGGCCGACTCCTCCAAAACACTACGCACTTTGTTTATGATTATTCTACTGGTTTCTTTGACGTTGGAAAGTGCCTATGGTTACTACCGGATCGTTTATCTAGAAAGAATAGCTGAAGAGAGCGCCAGACGTATTTTGGACATGAACGAAACAATAGGAGCGCTTGAAGATGCCAAAATCGATCTTGCAAGGCGCGTCAGTGTGTTCCAGCGTTACAACTTGTCAAGACCAACCTCGGACCAACTACAAGAACTCTTGACCGAAGATCAACGGACAAGAATGAATACGGTCAGGGTTATGTCTCTATCAACTTCGCTAAAGATCTGAAAAAGGCGGCTGTCGCGAAAGGTTGGAACGTAAGTTATGTCGTAGTGAACTACAGAGTTGGCTTGAGTAGTCGTGGTAATGTTTTGAATGGAGCGATACTTGCAGATGACAAACACGTCTACATTGAACCGCAATCTGACGAAATATGATTCACTGGCCAAACCAATTCAAGCATTAGAAAGATCGGAAGACATATCTGTGATAGAATCAGTAGAAGTATGGTAGCCCGAAGCTTTTGTCAAACTCAAGGGTTGGAACTCTATGCGACATCCTAGAGTGCTTTTCCCTCTTCTGATTTTGATTGCTGTTTCATCTGTAATTGCACCCTCAAGGTGTGAGACAATCGAACTAGTCAGAAATGGTGGATTTGAGGATCAAACGAGCTATTGGGAAACTAGATGGGGATCGAGTCCAACTCTCACCAGCCTACGAACGCACTCAGGCAAATACTCGCTGAGAGGTGATGGACAACAACGCATTCGGTTGGAGTCTGCTTTCAGGATTTCAAGCCTAAAATTGTCCTTCTGGGTTTATTTACAGAGGGATCCAGGAGCTCCAGCTGCTCTTCAATATCAAGAAACGCGAACCAAGGTTGCAGTTGAAGTCATCATAGGCTCGATTGGTGTCTGCTACTACTTGTATGGCAAGCAATCAGGTAGTGGTAACATCGCAATACCTCAAGAACTTGACAAATGGAGTCACGTAGAACGAACACTTGAAGAAGATTTCAAAAAGGTCTATTTAGGTATTGTCTTTAGTGATACTGAAGATCTTAAAGTCACATTCTGGATGACTGGGTCATGGGATCATGTTATCTGGCCCTTTTGGGATGATGTCAGCCTAACATGTGAATTGAAACGTAGGACTATGCCGGTCAGTCCTACACCAGCACCCCTACCATCCTCTGCCTCCTTGATCACTAGTACGCCTACAGAAACGGTGTCTCCATTAATGACTACACAAGTTCAAGCGACATGGAGAGAGAGCTACACACTTTTCGCACTGGTTGTAGTAGCCATTTTAGTCACAGTTGGGATTTCAGGACTGACTCTAGGGCAACTCAGGTCAAAGAGGAAGCTAGTAGAAGCTGCCGTAACGCCCTCAACAACTCCAAGATCAGGTACGACGTTGCCTCCTGCACTGGATTATGAAAGACTCAAGAATGAGATGGACGTCACGAAACGGATACTTTCGAAACTCACTGATTCATACTCCAAGGGCATCATTCCTGAAGACGCTTACAATGCGTTAAGAATTGAATATGAGCAAGAATTCTCTAGGCTTAAGACAAAAATGAGGACTGAGACTGAATCTCTCTCGATTGAGGAATCAAGAACTAGAAAAGAGCTGGAATCGCTAGAAGTCAAGAATGTAGCTGGAAGTATGACAAGTGAACAATACCAAAATGATAAGAGTAGACTGAAGCGAGACTTAATTGAGAGACGAAAGGCGAGCCTAGACGTCCTCTAGACTAGGTGAGAGTGCTTGCGTCAAATCATCTGCATAACCTGTTTATGCCTACTCCTGATAGATGCATATTCTACATGTTATGTGAAGTGCGAGACTATTGAACTGGTTAAGAATGGCGGATTCGAGGATGGTTTGAGCCCATGGAAGAGCTTCAGCTACTCCCCACAGCTTCTGCTGAATGGAACAACCACTGATTTTCGATCTTATTCTGGAAACTATTCGCTTTGTACACCTACGGGAAGCGGTGCAGGTGGTGCTGGTGGCGGTGCCTACCAGTACGTTTCACTGGGGCAAGCTTCTAACCTGAGGCTAAGTTTCCGAGTCTACTTGGTTGGTGCTGCTGGAGTCACTACATCCACGAATATTGCGGTGGTCATCAGCTTCTACTCAGGGGATACATCAAGAATCCTAGCGTACTATGTTGCTTGGTCCAAAAACATTCCTATCTACTCAGACTTCCCAGCGCCAACTGTGAACTCTGAAAAAGTCACAAACATACTGATCCTTGGGATGGAGCGTGATAGATGGAATTATGTCGAACGCAATCCTGAAGAAGACTTCAAAAGAGCTTATCCAAGCATTCAATTTGACACTATTCGAGAAGCAAGTGTTGCACTAATCGCGGTATGCTTTCTAGGAACTGGCGCGAATATCAACGCGTATTGGGATGATGTAAGCCTCACATGTGAGCGTGTATCCACACCATCACCCACAGTAACCCCAACCCTGCCAACTTCACAGCCAAGCGCAACTCCAGAACCAAGCCTACCAAAGAAAACCGCCCAAGCACCCGCTTCTCCACCACCGACCACTATCACTCAATTCGTTACAGAACAATGGGCACTCCCAATCGCTCTCATAGGAATTGTCGCTGTAGCCGCCCTAGGAATTTTGGTGTTGCGTAGGAGAATGGGGCTACCAAGAGTCGGCGAGACGCCTAGCGCCAAGCCGCCCTCTCCTATTGCTAAACATCGCCTCTTGACGGAACACGAGAAGCAGACAGCAGAACTGAGAGCAGCCAAACAGAAGTTAACGAGGTTGACTGATTCATACGCGGGTGGTGAAGTTACTAGGGAAGCTTACACTACGCTCAAGAATGAATATGAAGATAAGATCTCAAAATTGGAGCAGTCTATAAGTGAAGTCGAAAGACAGATCAAAACTGAGCTTGACTTACTCCAGACGGAGGAGAAGAAAATTCAGAAAGAGCTCGAGGTACTGGAGGCAAAGAGAATAGTTGGAGAGGTTAGCGACAGTCAGTACCAAAAGAGCAAAGCTGAACTGGAAGAAAGACTCAGGCAGATACTGGACCGCAAATCCAGCTTGAATTCGTCAGGGGCCTAGAGCAGCTATACTAGTAGATTGGTGCGCGAATCCCACTCCCCGCACCACTGTCCTCACACACAGAAATTAATAGGCTCGCTAACGTTCGCCAAAAGAGAATCAAGACATGAGATTCAATCTTGCTGTTTAAGTCGTTTCTTGAGAATAGACTGAAGCAGAAGCAATGGAGTTGCGGCGTAGATCATAGTGGACATGGTTGCAGCGAACAAGAATGCAACTATCGATGCCGTTGATGGATTGACAGAAGCTATTACAGTATAAATGAAGGCTGCTGAATGAACTATTGCAAACAGAGCGGGGAAGGGCTACGATTTCATACTTCCCTTTCTCTTGAGCTCATCCACAAACTCACTCAAGGGTCTTCCTTCGCCTTCGGCAAGCTCTTTCTCCGCTTCCTCCATGCCCTCAATCTCCTCAGGGTTCTCTGCAATGTCAAGGGTTCCCAACAGTTCTTCCAGAAGCCTCTTCGTATCCAAGAGAAGCTTTCGATCCATATCATCAATAACGGTAATCGTACTGGACATGTTTGACCCAAGAACGAATAGCATCGCTCCCGAATTTCAATGTTTAGCTCAGAGGTCCGATTTGTGATTTCCCATTATTGTTCCACTAGGGGTTCTGTTGTTTCAGTCTTCTCTGTTTTCTCCAGTGGAAGTTTCCTGTGGCAGGCTTGGATGGGTGTCTCGAAGGTTTCGATGTTGAAGCTGAGGTGAGTTTTTGTCTCGTTGTGCCAGCGGGTGTATCCGTCGATTGATTTGAATTGGTGCTGTTTCTGTTCGTAGACGCCGCAGAACCTTTCCAGCTTCCCATTCGTCTGGGGGCGGTTTACTCGGCAGAGGATATGTTTGATCCCCTTATCGGCTAGGTATCGCTCGAATCGGCTGATGCCTTTTTCCTTCCGTTCGCCTTCATTCGCATAGAATTGGCTTCCACGGTCAGTCAGGATCTCTTGTGGACGTCCATACTTGGCTATGGCCTGCTTTAAGACCTGTATCGTGTTCTCGGCTGTCTTGTAGTGTGCAGGAAAATCGCGGTAGAGCCCTGCGTAGCCTTCTCCTTCGAAGTAGGCTCTGCTGAATGGATGTTGGTGCTCAATCAGCGATCTCTATCTGGATCAAGAAATGCTGTGCCATCCTTCTCGTCCTCAAGATCAGATTCGGTGCCATGCAGCCGGGGTCTGCCAGATCCCATTCAAGCCTTAATATTGGAGGTTACCCTTTCGATCAGGGAGGAATACCGGTGAAGTTCAGTGTATTAGTCGAGAGGGATGAAGATAGGTATTACATTGCCTCAGTCTCGGAGCTGCCGGGTTGTCACAATCAGGCCAAGACACTCGACGAACTAACGAGCAGAGTCAAGGAGGCGATTGAGCTATACCTAGAGGCTGAAGGGGCCAAGACCGAGGAGAAGATTGATCTCATAGGCGTTCAGTTTGTAGAGGTCCCTACCAAGTGAGCTTGAGACCCACGCCAGCCAGGAAAGTCGTCAAGACCCTGTCCAGGATAGGATTTGAGGTTGTCAGGCAGAGAGGCAGTCACCTTATCCTTAGACATCCTGATGGAAGAGTGACCGTTGTACCAATTCACGCTGGAGAAGACATTTGAAGAGGACTGTTATTGAAGATGATCAAGGATACGAAGATCTCCAGAGATCAGTTTCTCAAGCTTCTTGAGGAGACTTGACTGGCCTTGTCAGAAGAATGCCCCACAGTGCCACGTCCTAATCTTCAGTATTCATACTTCTCTGTGAGGTTTCTAGGAATGTAGGGGCTCCAGTTGCCGAGGTTTGTGAGGCTTACCCGCCTCCATGTGTTGTGAGTGACAGCACAATGGAGGAGAGTAAGCCCCACAAACCTAACCATCACTGCACGGCACGGAATTCTTCATATCAAGGCTGCCCATCTTACTAAGGAAGTTATTATGTTAGGGCCAGCGCATTCTTTCCTGCAAAACCTTGTATAGGTCTTAAGCATTACCAAGTCCGGTCTAAATGATATACTTTTCATCGAAGACTGCTGCTTATGTTGCGGTGTTCTCTGCGCTACATGCTATACTATATTTGGTATCTTTTTGTTTGTGGCGCAACTGGGCAATATACCTAGAGCCTATAGAAGGAGTAGTCTTGGGTCCTTGGGCAGGATTCTTAGCAGCCCTTATTGGAGGTGTAGTCGCCAGGACAGTAAAACCTACGGAGCTCTGGATGTTCGGAGTAATCGCTGAACCTCTCGGGGTCATGGTATGCGGCCTCCTGGCCAAGAGGCGATGGAGGTTACCTATCGCGATCTACACGACCATGCTGGCAGCCTACTTCATCCACCCTCTTGGAAGGCAGCTGCCCTTATGGGCAATCATAGATATTTTGATCGCTTTCATCCTCATCTACCCCGTAACGAGAATGTTCAAGAATTCGTTTGAGAAGGATGTCAAACGCCTCCCTATCTCCTTGGCTGCAGTATCCTTTATCACCACAGTGACGGATAGCTTAACACGAGTGTTCCTACTCATCCCCGCGGGTTTGTACACGTTGTTCGCTTGGTCTCCTGCGACGGTGCAACTCATCTTCGTAGCAGGGGCCATCGACTCCTACGTAGAAGATTTGCTGGTCATCGTGGTCTCCTCCCTAGTAGGTGTTCCCTTACTTGTGGCTCTACGACGGATTCCAGGATTCAAATACCCATTGACCTAAGGTCTGAGTTAGCTGCATCTAAGATATTCTATTCGTGTGAAATTCCTTTTCATTTTGCTACGCTGGCGAAAGCGACTATCGAGAGAAGAGAAATATTCCCTTTCAAGGGAGCACTATATGCTCCATCCTTGCAAGAGATGCGTTCAAGAGTGCTTCATGACTTGAAGCTGCGGGGTAAAACCGATCTCCCTTCTTCCAACACAAACTCCGGATGCACTAGAACTATCTTTCTCTCTTCAGCCAGCTTCAGTATCTCGTGCTCATTTCCTTTCAGGAAGACGAGGCCTGAGATGAGGATATTTGTGTCTATAAGATCCTTAATCTTGGGTTTTCTCATATTTCTCTTCCAGCAGCTTAGCTCTCGCTCTCTCAACCATCTTCATTAGGAGGCTGCGGGTTATGCCCCTCTATTTCGCCAAGCTTTGGAGGATCGTGGAGATTTCGTCTAAGGATGATTTATCCACCTTTTTCATCACAATGAGGTGCCCCACCCTGGTCACATAGAGGTAGCTGTCTTTTCCTAGGGAGAGATCCCTTCGTATCTCAACCGAAGAGTAAACTGCTCCTTCGAGGTGATCGATAGAGAAGCGGAACAACATCATAGAATTAGGAATGAGATACCGACCAGAATTAGTGTGGCTCCTGCAACTTTCGTCATTATTCTCCTATCGATCTTGCTCAGAATGGATCCACCTAACCAGATCATTACTGTTGATATTAGACCTAATCCGGTCATAGTTCCAATCAAGACCATGAGGGCATCATACTTTGCAGCAAGAAGTCCTGAAGCAATCTGCGTCTTATCGCCCCATTCAGCCACTCCTACAAGGATAAACCCGGAGAGGAATGGGTTCCCAGAATATGAAAGGCTGCTGCCCTCCACCCCTCTGTCTCTGAACTTGAGTACACCGAACACCACAAAGATCACAAGTGAAAGCACTCTTAGCACGTTCAGGGGCGCTAGCACCATAACCTGGGATCCCACGAGGACTGCGAAGCCATCAACAACCAGAAATGCTACTAGAACGCCTAGGAGCAGGTGGAGGCGCCTTCTCTTTTCTGATGAGAGAAATAGGATTGAGATCTGGGTCTTATCCCCAAGTTCCGCCAGTAATGCCGTGACAAGCGGTATCAGTATGTCGGGCACCATATTCGACTGGCTGTCCCACCATATGATCTGGCAATTAGAGTTAGCGGTTCAGTCAGACATTTAGGAGGGGGTATTTGCTGTTCAAGTTTTTGGACAGAACGTTCTAAACCCTAACTCTTTATGGAGGTTACGGATATTGCGTGTTGATGGCTGATGAAGAAAGCAAGAATTTTGGTTATCCTAGCAGCAATCATTCTGACAGCGTCGTCTGTTGCTGGCGCACTACTCACCCAATACGGCCTTGATGGAAGATACCAGGCAGGGTCTGAATCCAGACCCTCGGCCTTGCCGGAGCCGGCGGGACACCCACTGAAAGGATCAGACTTCACAACCGTTCAGGAGAGGATGGTGATCTACAATGGATACCTCTTAATAGAGACAGGAGACCTTGCAGGCACAGTCGAGAAGATAAGGACGTTGGCTGAGAGGTATGGGGGATACGTGGCCGGGACATCACGCTCAACCTTCGGCAACCAAGCAACGGCTGAGATATCGATCAGGATTCCGCAAGACAAGTTCCACACTTCAATAAGAGAGATCGAGACTTACGGCAAGGTTCTAGATGAACGGACGACCAGCGAGGATGTCACGGAACATTACATAGACCTTAAGGCCAGACTGAAGAACCTTCAGACTTTAGAGAAGAACCTTGTCGAGCTCCTAGCCAGGGCGGAGACCGTTGACGAGATCCTCAAAGTTGAACAGGAACTCGGCCGAGTTAGAGGAGAGATAGATAGTCTACAAGGCCAGATCAACTATATCGAGAGAAACGTCACGATGTCACTGATCACCGTGAGTCTGAGGGAGCCGACTCCACCATTCACGCCGCCAGGGATGGATTGGGGTGAGACATTCGAGATAGCTCTAAGAGGATTCTTTGCGGTCATACGCGGACTGATAGTACTCGTGGTGTCTTTACTGCCCATCATGTTTCTGGTCGGGGTACCTGCGTACTTCATTGCCAGAAGATGGAGGGTGAAGAAGCAAATCAAGGAGTGACACTTAGGTTCATACACCGCTCAGCCATACGTCACATTCAAAATCTCCTTTCAACTCTTCTTTCCTTGATATTTTCCCGGGAGGATTACGGATCACAGTCTCAGGATCTTAAGAAGGCCTCATTCCCTTCATCCTTTGACTATGATATTAAGGGTGTCTGACAGACTCTAGAGTATGAATAGAGAAAATGTATACATGGCCGCTGCTGAGGATAAAGGGACTGTGAAGTTATCGAAGGCCTTCAGGGGTCCGACTGTGCAGGCTTCAGCGATCGTCCCCGAGATAGAGCCGATAAGCGCCAGCGTAACCGCGCTGGCGGCGGATGAAGCCACTATGCCGGTTTGGAGTGAAACTGTCATGGCCAATAGTGCACCAAGGGTGGAGAAGAGTAACATGGCTAGTGAGCCCTCGACACTCTTTGAGGAGTGGGGATAGACGTGCCGCCGTCTCAGGCGCATGCCGAAGAGAGACGCTGCCCCATCCCCCCACGCCATTATCATCACAGCCGCCATCGCGATATGCCTCATACTCCATAGTGTAACTAGGAGTATGGCTATCGAGACTGTGTAGTAGAGTGGCCCATACGCGTGGAGTCGATCATACTCAACATCTATCATGGTTCTAGACATAATCCCCTGTCTTGAGTGGAGAAAGGAATATGTGATCAGAACAGCCAGACCCACCGGGATCGTCAACGGATAGTACATTGATGAGAAGAAGGGTAGAAGGAGCATGTTGTCGCCGGCCAGGAGATGTATAGCATGCCTTGTGGTTGCTGTATGCAGACTGAACTTCTTCCTCGCGTATTCCGATATCGTTACTATCAGGAGGACGACCGCATAGACAAGCGCTACAAGCGCCACGTCGACGAGGGAGATCATAACCAGTAGTCTTTCACTCTAATCCCTTAAAGGAGTACCCATCCTTAATATTGGGTATCTTACAAGCGCTCGTGTACAGGAAAAGCGTTATCAGAGCTGCTAGATGGATAATGGGTTTGGCCCTATGGCTGAAGGAGCTCTTCATGGACCTGTTAATGTTGGCGGAGGCCCTTGTTGCGTGTGCAATCATAGGTGCCGCCTCATTGAGGTTTAGGTTCGTCACTTTATCCGGATTCTTTGCAGCCTTGATTATCGGGGTTGTAGTATTCGCCGTTCCTTCAGACGGTTGGAAATGGTTCATCGTCATAATGATCTTTCACGTAGTCGCTGCACAGTTCACAAAATACAAGTATCATACGAAGAGGCGGCTGGGCTTCGCTCAGGAGAAGGGGGGAGCTAGGGCTTGGCAGAATGTCACAGCGAACGGTGGGATCGCAGGCCTCTTTGCTCTTGGAGAGGGCCTCTGGCCTTCTGGGATACTGGCCTTCGGATTCATTGGTGCAGTGGCAACCGCGACCGCCGATACTCTGGCTACTGAGATAGGGCTTCTCAGCAAGAGACAGCCGAGGCTCATAACAGATCTTCGTAGAAAGGTTTCGGCCGGGACTTCCGGCGGCGTATCGCCTATAGGTGAGCTTGCAGCGCTTCTCGGAGCAGTGATAATAGGTCTCTCCGCCTGGTCTGTAGGCTTGGACGATCTTGGGGTCTATGGCTTCAAGACGACTGCGCTCGTTGCTTTACTGTCGGGGTTAGCAGGCTGCACTCTGGACAGCATAATCGGCGCAACTGTTCAAGGCATGTTTAGCTGTCCAATCTGCGGCGCTGTCACTGAGAACAAGAGGCATTGCGGAAGCACTACAGAGCTTGTCAGGGGGTCAAGCCTGATAGACAACAATATGGTCAACTTCATCGCAACTGCAGCTGGAGCATTAGCTGGAATAGCGGTCTTCAACATCTCAATGTATCTGTGAACTGTCAAGAGACGCTGGAGGGCGACCGCCGAGAACGTCTCAGATTTCATCCTTGAGTCCATGAGTAGTAGTATGATGGGGCTGGGGAGCAGCCGACTGTATGACGCATGTCCGTACATTGAGGCAGGGTGGAGTCAACCGCGTCTCCATGTTAAGCCTCTTCGGAGCGGCTCCTGCACCTAGATTAGAGAGAGGTTCTAGATCTGTCGCAGCATCCTTTTATGCGTGTGACCGCTTCAATAGGAGCCGCTGCCGGCACAGCCTTCTACTCGGCGGTCGCAAAGGCTGGAAACATAACCCACACCACCCAGACGGACATGACTGGAATGGAGGAACATAGAGAGATACAGCATCTCAGCCCTTCTGGAGCGTCGTTGAAACTGTGAATCCGGTTCTGCTGGCAGTGTTAAGCATGCTGGCCACCGGCCTCTCAGACTTCTTCTATAGGCGATCGCAGCTTAGGGGGGCTTCGCCAACATTGTTTCTTGCGTTTCAGAGCGTATTCTTCAACGTGACGAACTTGACCTTCGTCTCATATTCAGGGGGTGTGGAGATATCATCCTTGACGATTCTTCTGGGGGCTGCCTGCGCTTCACTCGTCTACCTGTCGGTCTACCTGTTTCTGAGAAGTCTCAGGACTGGTGAAACCAGCATCAACGTCCCCCTGTTCAGGCTGAGCTTCATCGTGACCGCTATACTGGGGGTCTACTTCTTTCATGAGGCCGTGACGTCCGGGAAGATCTTGGCTATATGTCTGGCTGTATTCAGCATACTCACCTTTTCCAGCGGTCTCAGATTAGCCTCAGCATCAGCCCTCGCGGCCACTCAACTTGTCCTCGCCACGATCCTCTACGGTCTCTTCGGGTTTCTCTACAAACTTTCACTCTCCATGGGTGTGACGCCGACAGGCATATTGATCGTTCAAGGATTATCATTCATAATCTACGCTTTCCTAGTTGTATACCTGAAAGGCCCGGTTAAGTGGTCGCGTAACATAATCGTTCATGCGCCACTTTGCGGGGTTCTCCTTTCGTCTTCGTACCTTCTGCTTCTTGAGTCTCTCAAGTACGGGGAGGTGAGTGTGAGCTTCTCCATAGTACAGTTGAGCTTCATGGTCACCAGTATACTGGCAATCTTAGCTTGGCATGAGAAGCCGAGTCCACTGGGAATACTAGGAATAACATCAGCCGTGTTCGCGGTCGCCTTCTTCGCCTACCTCTGATCCGCCTCCACAGTTATCCAGACAGGCCGAATACTATATTGAGCGGCTGCTAGAAACTTAGAGATCAATCCTCCGGAGGACTTGTACTCCAATACTGTGAAGATAGGTGATAGGAACCGGAACAGCCAATGGAGAGAATCCAGGTGTAGGTCTCGGATGATTGGAGGAAGCGGATTGAAGCCTCGTAAGAAAGCAGTGGTTCTGCTCTCCGGCGGCTTGGACAGCGCGCTCGCAGCAGCCATGCTGATAAAGCAGGGGATAGATGTGGAGGCGATATTCTTCAGACTGCCGTTCTATCCAATCAGTACTGAGAAGAGGTGTCAGGCTGCAGAGGTGGCCAGAGAACTCGGCATCAAACTGAGGATCGTAACTAAGGATAGAGAGTTTATCCAGGCAGTGAGGAAGCCGAAACATGGGTATGGGAGAGGTTTGAACCCATGTATCGACTGCAAGATACTCATGTTGAAAGAGGCGAAGAGGTACGCTGAGGAGGTGGGGGCATCCTTCATAGCTACTGGCGAGGTCTTGGGGGAGAGGCCGATGTCGCAGCATCGAAGAGCTCTCGAGATAATAGAGAGAGAGACAGGTCTTAAGGGAAGGATTCTCAGACCTCTATCAGCGAAACTCTTGCCGGAGACAGATGTAGAGAAGGATGGGACTGTAGAGAGGGAGAAGCTGCTTGACATAGTAGGCCGCCAGAGGAGGAGACAACTCGAGACGGCGAAGATCCTAGGGGTGACAAGGTACGCTTCCCCTGCTGGTGGCTGCTTACTCACTGACAGGCATTTCTCGAAGAGACTCAGAGACCTCTTTATGAACAGTGATAGAGTTACGGCTCGTGACATTAAGCTGCTGAAGATAGGTCGGCACTTCAGGTATGGGCCAAACAAGATTATTGTAGGTCGCAATGAGGAGGAGAACAGACTTCTCCTATCCCTGAAGAGGAAGAGTGAGTATTACTTTGAGGTGGTTGAGTGTGGCAGTCCGATAACTCTCCTGCAAGGTCCAGTATCAGAGGCTGCTACCAGCATGGCTGCAGCCCTGACAGCGCACTACTCAGATTCAGAGTGTAATCCAACTACAGTGATGTATGGCAGAGAGGGACTGGAAAAGAAGATAGATGTGCCACCCATAAGTGAAAGTGATATTAGCAGACTGAGAATATAGTAGTCCTGAACAGGATATTGCCATCAGTCTCCTTTTCTGTTAGTTAGTTATTCTCCTCAATTCTGGACTATCCAGAGACGCATATGCAATAAAACATGAATCAAAAAGATTATGGAAAGAAGAGGAATGAGAATGAGCTCTGCAGCCAACATGATTACTCCATAACTCTGTCTTATTCGTTTGACATGAATAGTTTCGAGTGCTGTCCAAGCGAAAAAGTCAATGATCAATATCTTTCAGCATATAAACCTGTAAACTCATTTAGTCCGCATCGCAGTTCCAGCCCACTGCGAGAACTGGTAGTAAAGGCTTAACTGCTGGTGCGGTAATTCATCCGTGATGAAAAATGCCAAGAAGAAGATCTTCGGATATAATATCTGGTGTACTGGCTTCTGCCGAGAGCCTAAGAAGAGACATCGGCTCCCTTCCTGAGGAGATTAGGGGTGGTGTGAGAGAACTCGTCCTGAAGATGGTCTCTGAGCCTGAGAGGAGACGTGGCCGACCCCCGAAGATAAAGGGCAGACAGAGAAGACGTGGGAGACCTCGCAAGCCTAGGACAGAAGCTGCTGCCCCGGTGTAGAGGTACATCCATAACAGTCTGTCCAGTTAAGGGTGAGGCTTCAGCCGATATAGGTTCTTTGCATCACCTATAGTGAGGAGCTGGAGAAGCACCTTCCTCCTATCCTTAAGATTTGATCTGAGCTGGCTGAGAGCTCCTACTGAGGGCCCCAGCCCGCCGACATCCTCCAGTCCCACATCGAATATTCACACTCACCTTTTCGGCGGAGTAGATATTGCCATTTGTCTCCATAATGTCAGGTATGCCTCTGAACCGATCAAAGAATCTGAGGCTGACGCAGACCTGGAACCTCACCTGACCTGAGGATAGTAAAGGCTTCTTCTTGTGAGTGCGAAGATCGCGTCGTTCAGAAGGTAGAACATCGCCAAACGCACGTACCCGTACCTTCTAACTCTCCTCGTCGAGGTGTAGGCGATCATCCTCTTGTTGAAGAGGAGACGCCCCTCATGCCTGATCTTGAGTGAGAGCGCAAGATCCTCTGAGAGCGTTCTACCCTCCTCGAAACCCCCACATCTCATGAACGGCTCACGGCGGTAGGCACAGTTGAAACCTGCGACATGGGGCAGACCGAAGATCATGGAGAACTTCTGCAGCCACCCTGTCGCAACCCTGTACGCCAGGAAATCCAGGCCTGAACCCTGATAAGGCAGGGTCGGGCCGGTCACACCGACCGCGCCCTTGCATGATAGGCTCTCCTTGATGCTGCTGAGCCAGTTCCTTGATGCTACCGTATCCGCGTCTATGAATGCGACGATACTGGACTCAGCGAGCTTTGCTCCGAAGTTCCTCGCGTCCCCAACCGGCCTCCCTTCATAAATTATGACCTTGTCAGCCACGGATCCTGCGAGGTTGACTGTAGAGTCTCTGCTTCCGCCGTCGACGACGATTATCTCGAAGCGCCCATCGAAGTTCTGTTTCCTCAGTGAACTCAGGCATTTCTGGATGTACCTCTCCTCGTTAAGTGTCGGGACGATGACCGATACCTCACAGACTCCCAGCAAGAGTATGTTGAGGCCATGCAAAGCAACAGCCTTTACATCCCTCGGCTCCAAGTGTAGAATGCTCTGATCCAACCTGGGCAAAGACACGGCTGCCAACTGCTTCTCCATCACAACCTGCATGAACAGTAGATCACATTGAAGGAGGGGGTGAGGCCTCGAGGTTAACAAGGCATAGACTATGCTGGGGATCTGCAGCCTGACTCCTAAGAGGCAACCGCAGACCAACAGAATGAGAACGGAGCTCGTGAAGAGCCAGTGCCTACACAGAGCAGGGGTGGCTGCACGGAGAATCTTCGACTTCATCATCCTCATCCTCGATACTGGTGAATGCTTGAATCAGATCCGTTAGAGTTGGGGTCTCAGAACTTGAAGAGGGTAAGCGTCGAGATCATCCATCTTCCTTTGACTTTGGCGAGCTCGAAGAACTCTACACCAAGCTCATTGTTAGTCAGGATCCTGAGCCTGGCAGTCGCTCTGGAGCCTTCAACGGTGACGGTTGCCTCGGTGACTTGAATATCGATCTCCCCTTTCAGGCGCCTGAACATGTAGCTGAAGTATCCTCCGATCTGGGTCTTTCCAGTGAACCTCAGCTGATCCGCTGTAGTCAAGACGGCTTCATCACTGAAAAGGGATAAAAGATTATCAAGTGACCTTGACCTTACTGAATCATGGAAGTCTGAGAGCAGCTGGTTGACCGCATCCGTATCATTCGGCGGAACTGTCGGCGTGGCTGTCGTGGTGCTTGTTGGAGTCGGGGTCGTCGGCGATGTTGTAGGTGTGGGGGAAATTATGACCTCGCTCCTGCTCCCGAGGTATGCAGCCCCACCGACTATGACTATCAGGACCAATCCCAGAGTGAGCCATGACTTGACTCTCATATTGTCTCCCTTGCATCTTTGCCGGAATCCTATTCTGGACCTCATTCTCCATGTGAAATCAAGTAAAGGTTACTCTTGGTGACGGTGCTGTAAGTCCTGGCTCCTCCCAGTCTTGAATCCGGCCTCCCAGAGGAGGCTCTTGCACTCCTGGACAGTTAATCCTCGACCCCCCCTCCTGGAAGTGTCAGGGCATATGTCTCTCGGGTTCGGGCCTGTCTCAGCCCAGACGAGGTTAGCCCCAGCCATGAGCGAGGGCAGATTCGGCTCATGAGTGCAGTGTGCGGCGACTGAATCCCCCATGACCAACCTTGTCACGGCAACGATCTTCGCTAACTCGATCCATCGGATCTCCCCATACCTTTGGAGCGGTGTCCCCGGCACAGAGGTTCTCCTCATCGCTCCGCTGAAGGCTACACCAAGCTCCCTCCCCAGAAACATAAGGTCAACGATCTCCTCACTGGTATGTTCTGGACCGACAGGCTCCACACAGAAGAAGATCTTCAGTCCTGCCCTACTTGCATTCTTGATCGTTGCTATCCTAGTCTCAGGCTTGATCTCTGTATCTCTTCCCTCCCTCAACCTTACAACATGGTAAGTCGCTGTGAAGCCCTCATCCACAAGTTCCTGCGCCTCAGACGGCCCGAAATCATCGATGTTAGCGACCAGTGGCATTCTCGGCGAGACCGCCTCCCTCACAGCTCCACCAATATCCAGGTACCTGTCGAAGTCGAATCCTGCGGTCGTCATCAGATAGATGGCGTCAGCCCCGCCTTCCTCGAATAGCTTAGCCCTTGAGACAACCTCCTCCTTGCTCAGCTCGAGATGCTCTGATGAGGCGGATCCGAAGACGCAGAAGAGGCATTTTCTCGGACATGATGCGAAATCGATGCCTACCTGAGCATGGACTTCACCTGAACCGTTGAACTTTTCGTGAGTCAACCGATTCGCCACAAAGAATAGATGGTACATGTCTGGGGAGCCGTTCTCGATCTCCATAAGCCTCAAGCATTCACTCCTGGAGATCTGATAGCCGGCAAGAGACCGTCTAAGGATCTCATAAATATCATCGTTGATCTGCAAACTGCTGGACTTCCTCTCTGAGAACTTTGGGATCCGCAACTCCAGGTCAGCCCTGATGAGAAAGACGGATCCGTAGAGATAAACTGTACGCGTCCGGCTCAACTCTACCGTGATTCTCCAGCCTGGAGCACCCCACCGAGATCCCTAACCGCCTATTCCCCGCGTTCAGTTCTGATAGAAACCCTCTGGCTGTCACCTGAACATTTCCATCCATCAAAACTGAATCATTAAGTTCTCCTCCGGCTTCCAGGGGGTTGAGGATAATCCTTAGCGGTCGCCCCTGCCATATCAACATCAAACCCAAACTCTCAGCCTGAGTTCAGGCCTATCCGCCTCTGTTGAGACGTATGACCTGCCCCTCCAGATGCTGAATGAATCTCGAATCTGCCCCCTTAAGGGTAGGCGAATAACATTATCAAGGTGTCAAGTCTAGATTCTGAACAGCATGACCGTGATCAGGCAGAGGTCACCTTTCAGAGGTGGAGCTGAAGAATCCTGCTTGGAGGTTGAGGTTGACAATAGAACGGCCCTGACTCCACAAAAATAGTAACTCTGAAGTGAGAGGCGGCGATGAACAGTTGAAGATCGGAGTCTTCGCGGATACTCATGTTGGCAGGTGCATACCAAGAGCGATAGGCGACCTCAGAAGACAAGCATACAGACATGCCTTCACCGAAGCCGTGAACATCTTCATCAAGGAGGGGGTGGACCACCTCATCCATGGAGGCGACATGTTCGAGAAGAGGAGCATGACACCTGCAGAGAGCCTCTTCGTGAAGGATGAGCTCCAACGCTTGGCAGACTCAATAGGTGACCTACACTCCAAGCATGTAAAGATCTTCATGGTCAGAGGAAATCATGACGGAACAGCTGAGAACATGAGTAT
>JAGTQV010000153.1 GCA_018397035.1 Candidatus Bathyarchaeota archaeon
GCGGTTAACCCTCTTTCAATCCTCTCTTGGAGGTTCACAGTGGGGCTTGGGCGCAGGCTATAGCAGGTGCAGTGAACCTCCAAGAGAGGATTGAAAGTATTTTAAGTCCGAAGTAGTCTGAAAGAATGAACCTGCCTCACCTTGTGAACCTCCAAGAGAGGATTGAAAGTGGATAGTGGAGACTGCGAGGTCTTCAAGCTGTTGGTATGTGAACCTCCAAGAGAGGATTGAAAGAAGGAGATTCTCGTGCCTGGCAGATTCGAGTATTATGCGTGAACCTCCAAGAGAGGATTGAAAGAGAATAATTCCAGGATATTTCTTAGAATATTCAGAAGTGAACCTCCAAGAGAGGATTGAAAGTGCATCAGTGCATCAAGCTGTAAGGGGGAGAGAAAAGTGAACCTCCAAGAGAGGATTGAAAGAAAGTATAAATTCGCGGCGACTGAAAAACCAAGCTAAGTGAACCTACAAGAGAGGATTGAAAGGTAGACTGCTCCAGCAGCCCAACTGCATCTGGGATGCTCATGTGAACCTCCAAGAGAGGATTGAAAGACATCTTGTGAGCAACGCAATGTGTTCGACCATCAACTTTACGAAATGATAAGGATACCAAAATATTGGCTTGTGGGTTCAATCGGTCTATGGTAGAATTGAAATATTACAGAGGAGATCGGCGGGATTGAGGGCTGGACACTGGGAACTCGGCATACTCACAAGGCTCTTCGACTAAAGTTCCTAGAGGAGACTATGTTGAAAGAATTGGGGAGGTGAAGGGTGGTTTGATGTGCATTTATAATGTTGTGGAGGAATGTTTTCCGGAGAAAAGGATTGAAACCAAGACGTTTGAGCAGCAGTTGAAGCTTTGTGAATTCCGCCCTGACAGGTTAAGGAAAGCTATGAGGCACTGATCATGATCAGCAGCTTGGACTCAATCTTCAGCTTCATTCTTCCAAGCCACTGTGAAATCACGGTTTCAAGAGGCGGGGAGAACAACATCTTCCACCGACACATCCTCATTCACGGTGCTATGGGAAGCGGTAAAACCGAGACAGCTAAGACTATAGTTCAGAATCTTCAGCTGGTTTACGGTTCCGAGAATGTGCATGCCGCATGGGCTGAATCCTCCATTAACGATCTCTTCCAGCAGATAAGACCTACACCTGTAAACATTCTGGTCGCTGAGGATCTCACCCTTAGAAAGCATGATCCTGAAGCGTTAAACAGGTTCTTCAGGGTCCGCCACTTGGTCAAGGAGCTGACGGGGAGAAACACCGGTTTAGTTGTCACAGTGGTCACCGCTCACAGGCTGCACGGCCTAGATAAGGAGTTGAGATGCGACATAGACCTGCTGCTTGCCAAGAGCATTCCTAAAAATCCTTGGGACTACGAGATTCTGAGCCGATTCTTCGGTGAACAGCTTCTGGAGGAGTTTGAGAACATGAAGCTGAACGGTGCTGATGAAGGCTTAACTTTATGGTATGTTTCACCTGTAAGAAGAGGCATTATCCATCTTCCATTATCTGGCACCCTGCGTACGCTGACGGTTAAGAAGCTTACACCTGTAGAGTTGAAGGTTACACCTGAACCTGTGAAGCCTGTTACGCCGAACATCCGGATGAAACGCAGAGTGTTAAGGCTGATCGCTGAGGGCAACCAGAACCTGAAGAAGATTGCGGACCTTTCTCATCCCCCTGACCTTCCATACAATATGATTCTGAACAGGAGGAACAGGCAGCTTTGGCGTCGAATCTTCAGGCAGGACATAGTTCCCAGCATGGTTCATGACGGGTTAATCTGGCATGGTAAAGCCCACTGGTACAGTTTAAGAAAGAAGTGGCACCTCACAGAGAACGGCATGAGAACATTGATGTCTGGAAAGAAAAGGAGGAGGTGAAACCGCTGGGTAAATGGCTGTATGTTCTCACTGCTCCTTTCGCGTCGATGCTGATGTATTACATGATGTATCTCCGCTTCAAGCATGTGGGTTTCGAGAACGTTCACCCCTTCGCCTTGGTTTTCTGGCTGGGGTTGGCGGCGGTTCCCACAGTTATGGCTGTGCTTGTCCTGCGGTGTGACTCACATACTTAACCCTCCTCTCCTATTTTTCTTCTGGGAGACTGCTTGAGTAGAGGTAGAGGTAGACCGCGGGGTTCAGCTAAACCCTGGCTGGGCATCATGCCAAGCGGTGTACTCTTCTTCTGCGTCTTCACAGTGTACATCTTCTTCGCAAAGGATGTGCCTGCTAGGGAGTTTTGCTTGCCGCTGGTCCTTGTGCTCTTCTGGTTTTCTTCGCTTACGGCATACTTTATCTTATCCGTGCCAGAATGACGCAGCTGCCGACCTATTCATAATCATAGTAGGCTTCCTCATAGGATTCACAGCCCACACGAACGTGAATAACCTGAATTGGCGGTGGCTTATGTTCGACCTCGCCCCGCTTGAACCTTCAGCCCCGATTCAGATGTTCTTTCCCAAACTGAGCATCTGAGATACAGAGTTGACAACTATCCAGATTACAATGGGAACATTTTTTTCTGGTTCTCTTCACCGCGGGATCCTGGCTGGAATCATGTATTCCAGACCTGTGAACCTACTGTTGAAAAGATGGATTGCAGGAATTAAAGAGGAATCATACCGGTTGAGGTGATGAAGAGTGGCTAAGGGTTGGAAGTGGCATGGGAAGAGGCGTTACCATCACGGTGGAACAAGAATCAGGCCTGACGGCTCACATTACTGGGGCGGAAAGGAGAGCTTCCTCGACAGGTACGGGGATGCAGCCAGGATTGAGGGAAGCACCAGTTTCAATCGGTCTATGGTGGGATTGTAGTGGCATCCTTCTGTCGTTGCTGTGGGCTGCAAAGTATACGTTGCCAAGTGTGATGACTTGGGAACCCTGAGGTCTTCTTCGGGAAGGATTCAGTTTTCTAGTGACCTATACATGCCTACGATCTCATGATCGAGATGGACTGAAAAAAGTTTCCTGGAATGAACTCTTGTTTAGTGTTCACCAG
>JAGTQV010000156.1:0-2097 GCA_018397035.1 Candidatus Bathyarchaeota archaeon
CGTCCTCTCCAAGTCAGGTATATCCAGCGCTATCTGGAGATAAGGCGGCATCCACAGTCTCGGAATCCTGAAACCCATGACAGGGTGTGTCGCTCTATCCTTATCATATATGATCTTCTCGACTGTAGGGTACTTGCTCAGAGCCCTCCTTATCGCAAGTTTCGCTGCACCGTAGTTGTATTGATAGATCTTCCTGTAGTCCTTCGCTTCAGGGTGCACGAAGACACTGCAGAGGACGACCCACTCATCGACGACATCCTTGGGGATGAGACCCTCCTCCACAGAGTCTGCAACGGCCTTAGCAACGCCTGCTTGAGCAGGACCGAATATCTTAGCCGCTTCAGAGATGTCCTTGACTGTCACCTTCGGGACTACGAGGGTGTAGGGTTTCGAGGGGAGGTTCGGCCTGATGACTGCGAGGAGGGGGGTGTGGCCTGCTGAGTAGTTTCCAAGATTATTGGCGAAGGCTTGCCCTACAGGACCGTCCTTGGTTCCCATGAGCAGATCTACATGAGCGATCTCAGGCTCCTTCCCGACCAGAGCTTCACCTATGAGGTACATGAGAACACTATCCTCTCTGACCTCGCCAGCGATCTAAACAAGGCCCGCCAGTTTATAAAGGCGTTATCATTCAGACGCCTGCCGGCTGGTCTGGAGCAGATGGACGCCAGCCCGGAGCCGTACCCAGTGGTACAGGTACTCTTGAGCGTACCCTGCGTATCGACCGAAGAGTCGTCGACCGAAGTCACTTATGCTATCGTAGTCCTTGGCGGTCAGCCTGGAACCACCTCTGACCCGTCTGACTAGTTCAGGATTCAAGCGGCCCTGATACAGTTCAGCGACAGCTCTCGAGACCCACACGTCAACTGGGAACGCCTCAAGTTTCTCAAGCGAGAAAAGCAGGACGCAATCAGATACTTTTCTCCCGATACCATGATCAAAGGAGATCAACATGGATCTTGCATCCTCGTACGGCATCCTCCTTAAGGCGTTGAAGTCCATGACTCCGTCGGAGACCAACCTAGCTATCTCCTTCAGTTCAAGCGCCTGCCTTCTACCATACCTCAGACCACACCCCACGAGTCCCATAGGCTCAGCACTGAATATCGAGTCTGGTTCGGGGAATCGGTGAAGGATACGCCCTCCCCACTCAACCCTCTCCCCGAACCTGCGGCATATGCGGTTCAGTGTCCCCTCGATAGCTGGAATACTGCAGTTTCTCGAGAGGATATAGGAGATCAAGCATTCCCAGGGATCCTGCCTCACTATCCTTAAGCCCCTCACATCCGCAAAGACCCTGCGGATCAGGTCATCCCTGGATAATTCCTCCAGTATTGAGTCTAGGTCGTCGTCCAACCTCAGGAAACGGGTTATCCTAGACTCGGCCACCGGGGAGGATGATTCCACCTCAAGATGTTCACCTGTCTGCCTCATTTTGATGGGCACGCCGTCGACCATGCCGAGCCACCATCCGTCCTGCTTGGTCCACCGGAAGATCTGACCGCAAGACAATGTGCCGTCTAGGCTTAAGGTCCTGGAGGCCAGGTCGAGTTGCATCTTCACCATCACACCCGCTTATCGGGTTTCCAGCGGATCTCCGTTCAGCTCCGGCCTGATGACAAGCATCCTGTCTAGGTAAAGGTCAAATTCAGCAAGGAAACTTGTCAGTCTCAGGACTGGGATGACTGGGACTCTGCAGACGGCTCTGACGTCAGTATCAGCCAGAGTAACCAGTGCTGGAACCAGAACTACATCAGACAGATCGCCTATTCCCAGTCTGGGGCCGTATCTGCTAAGCTCCATCCCTAATGCTTTTGTTCTCTCAACCTGCCTTTCAACGGCTCCTGAGAGGCGACTGAAGGATAGGCCATGACTCCAGTGCTTGCAGTCGATACAGATCATGTGCTGGCCTCGCCTGCCTATGAGGTCTATCTCATGCCTCTCCCCACCATGTTTGATGATGAACCTCAAGTACACCTTGAAGGCGTTTGCCCTGAGGGCTTCAGCCGAAAAATCCTCGAACTCCCGGAAGTCCAGGTATCTAGAGACCCTCTCAAGTCGAGCTCCATTCCTCACCGATCCACAGCGAAACCAGAC
>JAGTQV010000156.1:2119-2929 GCA_018397035.1 Candidatus Bathyarchaeota archaeon
ATGGCTGAGCCTCTGCAAGTCAAGAGACGAGAGGAGGCTAGGTTGGTGGTCAAACGTCTTACTCTCTCATATGGGCAGCCTGATAATGCACTTATTTCCGATAGATCGGTCTTCCTGCCTTCACGAGTCTTTCCTAGGAGCGTCAGCATGATCCCTATATCTGCTGCTTGGAGACGTCTGGTTTCGCTGTGGATCGGATGCAACTCGGCCTACGACTTATCTCGGTGGTGCGACGAAGGAGAGGATGATGATAAGGACCACGATCAAGTAGGAAGCTCTACGCCCATGTGATAGCGGGGAGATGTTCTCTAGAGGTTCAGCTGCAGCCCAAGCCTGTCGGCTCGCAGCGATAAGCATCACTAGGAATAGTGCGAAGAACCAGTATCCGCTCACAACCAGGACGCTCAGCCCTATTACTGATGCGAGCCTATGCCCTCTCGAGCCGAAGACGGCTCTTGCAACGTGTCCACCATCGAGTTGCCATATCGGCAGCAGGTTAAGGAAAGTCACCAAGGATCCGACCCAAGCGGCAAAGAGGGTCTGAGCTAAGATGAGCGTCCATCCTTGCGGTGGGGTGAAGACGCCTGAAACCTCTGCCAGCCAGAATATGGCTGAGAAGACAAGTGGGGAGCTGGGCCAGGTGACTGGGCCGACGAGGTTCCTCTCCTCAAGCATCTTGACTTGTGTCTCTGGGACGGGGACGCCTAGAGCCATGCCCAAGACGGTAACGAGCATTAGTGTGAGAAAACCTGCGAGGGCACCTGCAATTCCAATATCGAAGAGTTCGTCCCTGTTTGTTGGCGGGTCCTT
>JAGTQV010000026.1:0-8176 GCA_018397035.1 Candidatus Bathyarchaeota archaeon
TTGCTCATCAGGCGTCGAGGACTGGGGCTAGATCCCCATGTAGGCCCTCCTCAGCTGCTCGTTGGTGCTCAAGGCCTTGCTATCCCCCTCCATGAGGATCCTGCCGTTCTCGAGCACATACGCCCTCTCAGAGATCTCGAGAGCCTTCTCCACATGCTGCTCAACCATGAGCATAGGGAGCCCTGTCTCAGCCAGCTTCGCAAGAGTCTCCATGACTGTCGTCGCCAGCACTGGACTGAGACCTGTCGAGACCTCGTCGAGCATCAGGAGCCTCGGCCTGGCCATGAGCGACCTAGCGACCGCCAGCATCTGTTGCTCGCCTCCACTAAGAGTGCCGGCCCGCTGTTTCTGCCTCTCCTTAAGGACTGGAAAGAGATCATAGACCTCCCTGTACGACTCGTCGATCTTCTCCCTAGCCCTCCTCGTGTAGGCGCCCATCATCAGGTTCTCTATCACAGTCATTCCGGGGAAGATCCTTCTGCCCTCAGGAACCATAGAGATTCCCAGCTCAATCCTCTTGTGAGGGCTCATTCCTGTGATATCATTTCCGTCTAGGAGTATCTTGCCCTCCCATGTCTTATGGAGGCCCGATATGCAGTTGAGCAGCGTCGACTTCCCTGCTCCATTGGCGCCGAGCAGAGCTGTAACCCCCTTCTCCTGAACCTCAAGCGAGATCCCCCAGAGGACCTTGATCTCACCGTAACCGGTGCTGAGGTTCTCAATCTCAAGCAGCGCCATTCTAGCTCCCCTTCCTGTGTCCCAGGTAGGCAGTCAAGACCTGCTCGTTCTCAGAGACCTCCTTCGGGGTCCCCTCCGCGATCTTTCTGCCCTCGCTCAGGACGACGATCCGGTCAGATATCGACATTATCGCTCTCATCACATGCTCAACAACGATCATCGTCAACCCAAACTCCTTCCTGATACCGCTGATCATTTGCAGAGCCTGGTCGACTTCTGCATGTGTCAGCCCTGCCATCGTCTCATCCAGAAGTAGAAGCTGCGGATCAAGGGCTAATGCTCTCGCTATCTCAAGCCGCCTCTTCTCCGCTATGCTCAGTTCGTCTGCAGGATCGTTTATCCGCTCGGTTAGATTCGTTATCTTGAGGATCTCGTGGCATCTATCCTCGATCTTCCTGTGCTCACCCCCCCTGGGGACGCTGAAGAGGCCGCTGACAAGGATATTCTCAAGCACAGTCATGTCGCCGAATGGTCTGACTATCTGGAAGGTTCTCCCCACCCCCCTCCTCGCGATCTGGTGGGGCTTCAGATCTGTTATATCTTCACCCTGGAGCAGGACCCTCCCCTCCTCAGGGTGGTAGAAGCCCATTATGACATTGAAGAGTGTCGTCTTCCCTGAGCCGTTCGGGCCTATGAGTCCCAGTATCTCCCCCCTTTTGACCTCTACGTTCACCTTGTTGAGTGCGCGGAGACCGCCGAACCTCTTTGTGACGTTATCGACTACGAGCATACTCTCTCTGTTCATTCTACTCAAGCACCTTTCCTCTCTTAGCTAAGACCCTGTTAGCCAGACCGACTATCCCCCTAGGGAAGAAGAGGATCAGGACTATCAACGCAACCCCGAAGATTATCAGGTGGAAGTACGGGAACTGTATCAGCAGGGCGTCCTTGACAATCCAGAAGATCACAGATCCGATCAGAGGTCCGAGTAAGGTGCCTATGCCACCTATGATTATGGCTGAGAACATGTCCACAGACCTTCCGATGAAGAGATACTCCGGGAAGGAGCATGCGAACTGCAGAGTCACGACACCCCCTGCCAGTCCTGCGAAGAACGCTCCGAGAGCGTACGCCATGATCTTGTACTTTGAAGTATTCACCCCCATTATCTCCGCCACATCCTCATCCGCCCTGATCGCTCTTAGACCATACCCGAGCTTAGTCTTCAGGACGATATGGGTCGTCACCACTACGGCGAAGGCGACGAGGAGCAGCTGGATGTACAGCATCTTTATGTCGTAGGATGGGACAAGGCCGAGTATGTATATCCCCCTTCCCTCACCGAGCTCCTTAGTATTGCATATGGTAACCCTGACCGCCTCGTTTATTCCAAGGGTCGCGATCGCGAAGTAGTCTCCTCTCAGCCTCAGGATCGGGAAGCCTATGACAAGCGCGAATATGGCAGCGAAGACCCCAGCTCCGAGGACGTAGACCGGAGTCGGGAGGGACATCCCCATTGAGCTCAGACCCACAGCTGAGACAGAGACTGTGTACGCGCCTAAACCGTAGAAGACGACGTGGCCGAAGTTCGCGTAGCCTGAGAGACCTGTGAAGAGGTTCAGGCTGTACGCAAGGATCATCAGTTCGACCATCGCGTGTAGATAGCTTGTCGTCGCTGTATCAGCAACCATCCCGTATATTCCGATCAGGATCAGGAAGCCGAGACTCATTGTTAGGCTGTTGAACCCGATTCCTCGCATCTGCCTATTCCCTGCCTGCCATTATGCCTCCAGGCCTGAGCAGGAAGGTCAGCACAAGTATCAGGTAGGCTACGGCCGGGCTCATATTCAAGGTCCAGTAGCTTCCGGTGATGCTATGGATTAATCCTATTATCAGGCCTGCGAAGAGGCATCCAGCAGGATTTCCCAGTGTCCCTAAGACAACGACTACAAAGGAGTATAGCGCGTACTGGAGCCCGCCGAACGGCTCGAAAGGATATATCAGTGCAAGGAGGCCTCCAGCCAGGAATGCCAGCGCTATGCCGATCGAGAAGCCTAGAGCGTAGACCTTGTTGACGTCCACACCCATCAGTGTTGCTGCTCTAGAGTCCTGTACTGTGGCACGGATCATTCTGCCGAAGCGTGTCCACTTCAGTGTCGCCAGCAGCAGCACTGATGCTGCTATAGCCACTATCGAGACTAGTACTCTTGACCCGCTTATGGTCACCAGCCCGTAGCTGATTGTGGGGTAGTCCACTGGGATGGAGCGCGGATTCGGCGACCAGAGGTTCAGCATGGAATTCTCAAGTATCATTGAGACGCCGAAGAGAGCAAGCAGTGATGCGAGCGCCGGAGCCCTCACGAGCCGGTTGACAAGTATCATGTAGAGGACTACGCCGAAGATGAGTCCTGCTACTGTACCGATCAGTATCGCGACGAGCGGGTTTATGGAGTACAGGATGAATATCCAGAAGGCGGTGTAGGCGCCGAGCATTATGATGGCGCCATGTGCGAAGTTGAGTATCCTCATTATCCCAAAGATCAGTGTCAGACCCATTCCGGCCAGGCCGAATAGGAAGCCTATGAATAGGCCGTTTATTATCGTCTGAGCTAACAGTTCAAACGCCATCGGCTATTCCCGCTATCATCAGCGATGAGAAGACGAGTCTACGGTTCTACCTCTCAGACCATTTCTTGATCGGATAGACCAGATCCTTGACGCCGGTGAGCATAGGCCAGACTACAGCCTTCTCACCGTTCTGCCACTGGACTACACCCATCTTGTGGCCTATCTGCCAGCCCGTGACAGGGTCTACCTTGTATTTCCCGTAGAAGGTGGTCATCTCAATCTCGCCGGCAACCTTCCTCATCGCATCTGAGTTCAGTGGATCGTCGCAAAGCTCCATGGCTCTCTGCAGGACCAGGCCCTGCTGGAATCCTGTCGCGGCGTGGTAGTCAGGCTGGTAACCGTACTCCCTCTGGAATGCTGCTAGAAACTCGTCGTGGCTGGGCCCGTAGTCTTGCTGGTAGACTATGCCCTTCTCCCACTGCGTGCATGTGATGCATCCTTCAGCGTTCTTTCCCAGAGACTCATAGAAGCTTGGGAATACAGTGCCTGTACCAGCCCATACAAGCTTGACGTTGAAGTCAAGCTCTCTCATCTGTTTTATGATCTGTATAGCGTCTGTGTAGACTCCTGCATTCAAGTATATTGTTGGTTGAGCTGCCTTCACCTTAGCCAGCAACGGTGCAAAGTCGGTTATCGCACTGTGATATGTCTCATAGAAGACTACGTTGAATCCTTTCTTCTTCGCATACTCGTAGCCGTAGCTGCCTGCTGTCTGACGGAATGCGTCGTCCCCGTGCGTCACCGCAATATTCTTCGCCTCAGGGTCATTCGGGACTACTCTTTCCCATATCATGTCAAGGATGGCTTCCATGTAGCTTGGGCCGTTGGTGATTGTGTGGACTATGTACTTCCAGTCCCTGTAGTCCTTCGGGTTGAATGAGCATGTCCCATAGACCTCAAGCTTCTTGTACTTCTCAACTATCGGGACTGTCGCCATGCCTAGAGGTCCATACACTGGACCGAAGAGGAAGTCTACCTTGTCCTCAACGATCAATTTCTCATAGAGTCTTCCAACGTTTTCAGGCCTATCCTCATCATTGTAGAGGATCAGTTCGACCTCGTAGGTGTTGCCGTCTCCAGCCCTTATGCCGCCGGCCTCATTCACCATCTTAGCCCATAGCTTGTTGGCGTCACCTTCACTCTTGCCCGGTAGCGCCTCTGCCCCAGTGAAAGGCTTGGTTCCGCCGACCCTTACCTTCTTTTTGACACCTGTAGGCGTAGTCGGCGTCGGTGCTGTTGGGGTTGGTGGCTTATAGTACTGTGATAACCCGTATCCTGCTGCTGCGGCTGCCCCTGCAGCAACAGCTGCGCCAGCATACTTCAGATACTTACGACGGCTGATCTTACCCTCACTCAATCTGCTTAACCTCTGAGTCTAAGGTCTCTAGAGAAACTGAACACGTATTTATAGGTTGTTGGCTTCTGGCAGCCTGAACCCCCCTAGATGCGGCTTCTCCAAGTCTTCGCTGATCCTAGAATAGCATAGTCAGTGCTTCATGGTGCTGAAAGGATAGGTGATGTAGAGAGAATTCTTGGTCGGCTATCTCTCCGACCACTTTGGTGCGGGGTAGCGTAGCTTTGCATTAGCAACTTTCGGAGGCCACACACATTTCTTTCTTCCATCCTGCCACTGCATCACAGCCACCTCGTGCCCTACCTGTAAGCCGTTACGGTCTGTCTTGAACAAGCCGTAGAATCCAGTGAACTCTACATCCTTCCTGATAGTTTCCCGTAAGGCTTCATGGTTCAGGGGATCCTTAGTCTTCTCCATCGCCATCTGTAATGCGAGGCCTTGAGTGAAGCCGATAGCAGAAGCGTATTCTGGTTCTTGCCCATACTCCTTCGTATACCTCTCCACGTACTCATCATGAGTTGGGCCGTAGGTAACGTCGTAGATCACCCCTGGCTCCCATTGAGTTATCGCGAGCACGTACTCAGCATACTTCTCAAACGACCTGTACCACTCCCATGTCACCGCGCCGGTTCCTGGGAAGAAGAGCTTCAGGTTTATGTCAAGCTCCTTCAGCTGTTTCGTTATCAGTACAGCGTCTGGATAGGCTGCCCCTGCCAAGAGTATGGATGCGTTAGCCTCTTTCAGTTTGCTGAGTATAGGCGACAGGTCTGTTACTCCTGTATGATACTTCTCATACAAGACCAGGTTAACCCCTTTCTCCTTTGCATATTCGTAGCCGCCTACACCGGCAACATTGCGGAAGATATCATCACCATGAATTATGGCCACATTCTTAGCGTCAGGATCAAGCTCGGGCACTATGTAGTCCATTATCATGTCTATCATTGATCTCAGGTAGTGACTGCCGTTTGTACACACGTGAACAACATAGTCGCCGTACTCCTCCCTCCATATGCTCGGATCGTAGGATGCCGTCCCATAGAACTCGAGTTTCCTATATTTCGTAACGACAGGCACAGTAGCCATGCCTAGAGGCCCGTATATCGGGCCGAAGAGGTAGTCGACCTTGTCCTCGGTTATCAGCTTCTCGAAGAGTCTTCCAACGTTCTCAGGCTTATTCTCATCATTGTAGTAGATCAGTTCGACCTCGTAGGTGTTGCCGTCTCCAGCCCTTATGCCGCCGGCCTCATTCACCATCTTCACCCATAGCAGTGTACCGTTAAGCTCGTTCCGGCCAAGAACCGCCTCCTGACCTGTGAGGGGCTTGGTGGTTCCAATCCTGAGCTTCTTCCTAGCCCCGCCTGTCGGTGTGGTCGGCGTCGGTCCTGTTGGGGTTGGTGGCTTATAGTACTGTGATAACCCGTATCCTGCTGCTGCGGCTGCCCCTGCAGCAACAGCTGCGCCAGCATACTTCAGATACTTACGACGGCTGATCTTACCCTCACTCAAAGAGAACAACTCCGCAATCCTTAGCTTATGAAACGCCTGCCGAATTCCAGTATTTATGCTTATAGCATCCATCGAATCTTAGGCCCTGAGTCTAAGGTCTCCCCCCTGTCACCTCAGGTTTCCTGCTATGTGGGGGCCTTACTTGAGAGTTCTCGCCAGCTCCAGTAATCCCCAGATGTAGATACCCATGGCTAAGGCTATCCCTGCGTGAACCGTCCCGGCTACCCATGGCAGCTCTGCCATGTTGCTGATCAGTTTGAAGAAGAGGATCACAAACCATAGAGCACCAGCTGTGCTGAGAAGCCTCAATGCAAGGCCGCGCCTCTCACCGTATGCAACCATAAGGTAGAAGGCAGTGCCGAACAGGAAACATGAGGCAACTATCGCGTCTATGATCGGCTCGATCGTCATCATCTTGGTTCTCCACCTTCGTTACGTGTGGAACGTCTTATGCAACTCGATCCCGCTGAGGGCAAAGGCTAATGCGCCAGCTAAGAGGAATATGTACTGCTGCAGACGCTGTACAGCTTGATCAACGAGAAGAAAGGCGCCTAGTACACCTAGCAGCATACCAAAGAACATGCAGAAAGAGGTTATGCTCAGGTATATCCATACAGATGCTCCTCGCCTTACTCTAACCATTATGTATGATGATAACGCTATCGATAGGAGTGCGAAGATAGCGCCTGTAGCTTCAAGGAGATTGAACCAATCCATTTGGTCTACTCTCACTAAGCTTACACTCACTCAGCAGAAACAACGACGGCTTTATCTTCTTTGAACATGCAATGACAGACAATACCGTACTTGTACTTATATGGAAGGGCCCTAACTTGGCATAGAGGAGTCCATATTTCTTATACGGCAGAAGTCATGGTGACTTATAGTAACCTTCAAAACTGGAGGCCCAGCAATACTATCAGGTGGGGGGAAGATCGCTGATTCCCACGTTGTTGTCGGCCACCGCACTACCTTTTGCTGGTGCACTGATCGTGGCATCTCTTGGCAGACTTCCGCGGAGGGTGCAAGCCTATTCTGCGGTTTTTGTGGCAGCAGCGACCCTCCTCTTGGTGGCCTCTCTCGTCCCTGCAGTGACGCAGATAAGGGAAGCTGAGGTAGTCCTTCCTTGGACGAGCATCCTTGGCCCGCTTCTAGCCTTCAGAGTGGATAGTCTTGGCTTGCTCTTCGCGCTTGTAGCGTCCTCCTTCGGTTTTGTCTCAATCCTTTATTCAGTCGGTGACATGAAGGAGAGAGAGGGTCTGGGAAGATACTACACCCTAATGCTCATCTTCAGCGGTTCGATGCTGTGTCTCTTCCTGGCAGATAACTTCCTGCTCTTCTTCTTTTTCTGGGAGATCGTTGGACTCTGCTCCTACTTTCTGATAGGATTCGATTACTCGAGGGAGAGCAGCAGGGCATCTGCGAAGGCATTATTGATAACCAACTATGCTGGCGCCTTTCTCTTGGTAGGGATACTACTTCTATACTTCTCTACCGGCACTCTCCAGATCTCCGATGTGGGAGCGAAGCTCAAGGAACCAGTTGTTGCAACCTTGGTTGCCTCACTCTTCCTCATAGCAGCGGTGGCGAAGTCAGCCCAATTCCCCCTTCACGTATGGTTACCTGACGCTACGGTGGCACCCTCGGCTGTGACAGCCTATCTGCATGCCGCAGCCATGGTCAAGGCTGGAGTCTACCTTGTAGCCAGATCTTATGCGGTCTTCTCAAACTATTTGCCCATTGTCTCCTACGAGTTCGTAGTACCGACGATAGGTGTCGCTACCCTAGTAGTTGGGACGATGGCTGCCTGGGCTCAGGAGGACGTCAAGAGAGTATTGGCCTTCTCTACGGTCGGCCAGATAGGCTACATCTTCCTCAGCATAGGCCTAGGCACCACGCTAGGGGTTGTCGGCGGCCTCTTCCACTTTCTTAATCATGCATTCTTCAAGGGCCTCCTTTTTCTTTGTGCTGGCTGCTTGATTCATGCCACAGGCACAAAGAGACTGG
>JAGTQV010000026.1:8226-17832 GCA_018397035.1 Candidatus Bathyarchaeota archaeon
TTTATCGGGTCTTTTTCTCTTGCAGGCGTCCCCCCATTCAACGGCTTCGCCAGCAAGCTCATAATCTATGAGGCTAGCCTCGAAAAAGGCGTGGCCGTGGGTTGGCCTATGGGGGGAATATACGTCCTTTACTGCATATTAGCGATGTTTGGCAGCGCAGTGAGCCTAGCGACAATGATGAAGGTTATGAACTCAGCCTTCTTCGGTCGACTCCCGGACCGCCTGGGAACGGTCAAGGATGTCCCAGCGACAATGTACACTCCTCTGTTGGCCCTGTCAGTAGCCTGCATTATCCTAGGGGTTGCCCCGCAGCTCGCCATAGATCATTTCGTGGGACCTGCTGCCCAAATCGTAGTTGGCGGGGCTATTCAGACAACAATTTTTGGCGTGGTCACCTCTATCGGCTTCTACCAAGCAACAATGATTGCTACGCTTATCTTCATGCCGTTGATACTTGGGGTCGTCATATATCAGAAGGTTGGGATGTGGAGAGCCTCAACGGCAGAGCCGAAGTATGGTGTTTTTGTCGGTGGAGAGATAGAGAGACCGTATGTAGATATTGGGGAGGTCAAGGCTGATATGAGGTCCTTCACCTTCGCCGCTGCTCAGATGTTTGATAGATACTACCAATTCATGTGGCGCGGCGGGCTTGATAGAATCTATCGGAGGCTTGCCAGCTGCTTTGCAGCGGCCACAGGGCATGTTAGAAGGGCTCACATCGGGGTCATCAACATCTACTCGGTTTGGGTCGTGCTCGGCGCAGTCATCTTGATGATTCTGGCCGTCATCTGAATGTCTTGGTGAGAAAGGCGACGTTTGAGGAATGTCTGCGGGATCCCTCCTCTTGACGCTGGTCTTCACCGGCCTTGTGTTGGTCGGCGGAATGGCGGTAGTTGTGAGAAGACTCAAGTTAGCCTGCATCCTTTTTGTTGCGCATTCGACTTATCTAGGAACAGTTCTGTACATAGTCACTGGCGACCCTGAGGGCATCTACATGCATTACCTGATAGCGGCCATGTTTCTCTGGCCTTTCCTCTGGGCCATAAATAGGACCAGTGACTATGAGGAACCTCCTGTTCTCGGCGCGAAGGCGTCTGCGACCCTGATACTATTGATTATAGTTGTCTCAAACCTCTTCTATGAGTGGGATGTACTCCATTCAGGCTACGTCTCTCTGATAGCTATAGGCATCTACGGCATGGTTGCGCGAAGGGACATAGTCAAGATTGCAATAGGCTTCAATCTGATTGAGAACGGGATCCATCTCTTCACAGTCCACCTCATCACATTCGGACTCCAGACACCTTACGTAGCATTAGTCTTGGACTCTGCCACAATCCTCCTGAATCTGCTGGTTGCTTGGATTATCGTGGGCATCTATGGGGAATACAAGAGCTTGAACTCTTGGAAGATAGCAAGGCTACACTGGTGAGAGCCGTGAGTGAAGTATTTAGTGCTCTACCTCTCCTTGCGGTTCTCTGTCCCTTTGTTGGGGCGATCTTTGTACCAGGATTCTATGCAATCTCTAGGCGTGCACGTGACCTTCTCCCCTTCGCAACCATGCTTGTAACAAGCATTCTCATTCTGATGATGGGCCGTGGCTTCCTTGAAGGGTTGGAATACACCTACTTTGGCCTGCGAGTAACAGCATTCGGATACTTCATGGGGCTAGTCACGACCGTGGTAGGATTGGCTGTGACCGCCTATTCCGGATATTACATGAGGCGGCTGGCTGAGCCGTGGCTCAGCTACTACCACATGTTGACACTTGCATTCATAGGTGGAATCGTAGGGATGTTCTTCTCGACCAACTTGGCAACCATCTTCCTCTTCCTCGAGGTCTCGACAGTGGTCTCGATACTTCTAGTCTCCTTTGAGAGGGGAAGGGCTTTCGAGGCTGGATACAAGTTCTACATGCTTTCGGGGTTGGGAGCAATGTTTGCCATAATGAGTATAACCCTCATCTACGCGGCCACAGGAACGCTAGAGCTGACAACCATTCATGAGGGGCTCTCAAGGGCCTCAGCTGATCACGCCGCACTACTCGACCTAGGTGCAGTGCTCGCCATAGTGGGTTTTGGACTGAAGACTGGTCTAGTGCCATTTCACGCCTGGCTTCCAGACGCTCATGCTGAGGCACCCACCCCGATCAGCGCCATCCTGTCAGGGGTGGTTGTCAAGACCGGCGCTTACGTTCTTTTCTCGATCCTCTTCGCAATCTATGGAGGGATGAGTTCAGGAAAGATCGTCCTGATTCTGTACTCTCTTGCAGTTGTATCGATGCTTTTTGGAGCATTCCTGGCTCTGGCTCAAGATGACCTCAAGAGGCTACTCGCTTACAGCACCGTTAGCCAGATGGGCTACATTATTTTGGGTCTCACTTATGGCTCAGCCGCAGGGGTTGAGGGGGGCCTCTTCCACATTCTGAACCACTCAGCCTTCAAGGTCGCGCTGTTCCTATGCGCTGGGAATCTTGTTCTTCAGACTGGGACAAGGAGTATCAGGAAAATGGGGGGTATCGCAAAGAAGATGCCCCTGACGACTTTCTCTTTCGTCGTCGCATCGCTAGCCATGGCTGGCATACCACCCTTTAATGGATTCTGGAGCAAGCTTCTAGTCTACTATGCCGGTGTGGAGAGGGACCAACTCATCCTTACCTTCCTCGCTGTCTTTGCAAGCTGTGTGACTCTCGCGTATATGGTCAGGGCGACCCACATGATATTCTTCGGCGAGGTTCCCATGGAGTATGCTGATCTTGGGGAACGTTTGGATTGGACGACGTTGCCTCCGCTTGCGCTCTCAATGCTTTGCATCATCACAGGCGTTTTCCCTGAACTTGGACTGCAGATCGCGAGACCAGTTGCACACGCCTTGCTGGAATTGATATAGAGGTCCGCTCTCAACTTCTCATTATCACTGGGATCTTCTCATGACGCTTCTTCACATGCCCTGTCGTGATCGAGACTGGCGAGCCATCGATGGCCGGATTGCTCCGGAGCTGCTGACTTCTCTTTCTACAAGTGTCGGAACATCTTGAAGTCAGGCTCAACCGAACTTAAGACACGGACCCTATGGGTGTGCACTAAGACAGGCGGAATGACCCGAGGACCCCATGCTAGAACTTCGGCGAAGTCTATCCTCTTAACGTGCCAAGTAGCAACCTTAAGACTGGTCCTGCCAGAAATGTTGCCGTGGCCGCAGTCAAACCGAATCCAATCTGGTATATCATCAGCGCAGCAACAGCAAAACCTGTGGAAACAGTGAGCCAGGCCGCTTCCAACTTGACATCTTTAGGCTTGCTCTTTAGATTGATCGAGGACTTCGCAGCCTCTCCTCCGATGAAAACATCGGCTCCATCTTTCTCTCTGAGAAGACTCATTCTCGGCGCCTTCCAGCAAGTTGATTTCATGCTTGAAGCACGGTTTGAATCTGTATGCCACTTATATTTGTTATGGTAATGTGACAGCGGGCGCGCCGCTTGGAAACATGGTTCAAGGAAGGATTCACCGAACCTTTTGCAGAAGTTTGTTGAGGCCATCTATCAAAGCCTCTGGCCTAGGTGGGCATCCCGGGATATAGGTGTCTACCGGTAGAACCTCATCCAAGGGGCCTGCGTAACCGTAGCCGTCGCGGAATATGTCACCATCTATTGCGCAGGACCCGAAGGCGACTACAAACTTGGGGTTTGGAGTCATCTCATAGGTTCGCTTGAGTCGTTCTTTCACTTGCGCAGTCACCACGCCTGTTACGAGCAGGACATCGGCGTGTCTCGGGGTGCCCTTCTGGAGTACTCCGAATCTCTCTACATCATATCTCGGAGTTAGGGCAGCAACGACCTCTATGTCACATCCGTTGCACCCGCCGCAAGGAAGGTGCATGACCCAGGGGGACTTCTTCCTTGCGAACAATCTAAGTCTCTTGAGCATCCGATTCACTTCACAAGTCTTCGCATAAACATTCTTCTCTCAGGCATCTTATCTACGGTGAATGAGCATGTCGGGCACAGTGATATGAGATTGGCCAACTCTTCCTGCTTGATTCCATACTCCGCCAGGGTCTCCCCAACCTTCTCCAGCGAAGCCTTCATTTGGGGATAGGGAAAGAATGGTCTTCCGCATTCGGTGCACTGGAAGAATGGAATATCAACTCCTGTTTCGGCATCTTCTCTGTTGTAGACTGCCAATTCGTACTTCTTGGTTAGGTGTATCGCATCCCATGGGCAGACTTCTTCGCATCGGCCGCAGAATGAGCATACGCCATAGCTGAGTCTAAGCTTCCTCTCCTTCTCGTCATCAGTGTACGTAATGGCTCCAGGGGGGCATTGCTGTGAGCATGCCCCGCAACCGACGCATCTCTCTGCGTCGTATTCAGCGGCGCCTCTGAATCCGTCCGGGGGGATATACGATTTCTTCGGGTATTTCGTTGTGAATGGGTTGAGTGAGCCTCTTATTCCTTCCAAGATGATGTGTCTTTTCAAGACAAGACCAGACTCCTAACGAAGTCTACGAGAGAAAGTGGAAGCGCCCACTTGAGAAAGAACTTGAAGCCCTGATCTATCCTGTAGCGCGGATGGATCACGTCTAGGATTGAAAGCAACAAGACTAAACCTAGAGATTTCAACAGGAATTCCAGTATGTTTGCTCCTCCGCCGAAGAAGAGGTTGACAGCGAAGGCCGGGATAACAAACCATCTTAGGCCATTAACAACCTCGAATAGCCCTAGTAGCGCGCCAGAGTACTCGGTTAAGGGTCCACCGATTATCTCCGTGTCGGCCTCTGGAGCGTCGAATGGGCGGCGGCCAACCTTAGGGAGTAGACAAAGAAGAAAAGCCAAGGTAGCCATCGGATATCTAAGGAAGAATGCTCCGTTCACCAGTTGGTAGCGAACTATTACCGAGAGGCTCAACGACTTCACGTAGAAACCTAGTGTCAAGACCGAGAGAGCGTAAGGAAGTTCATAGCCAACCATCAGGCTTGCCTCACGGGCTGATCCGACAGAACCGTAAGGTGAACCGGAACTGGTCCCAGCGATCATCATCGCGATTCCGGGAAGTGCAAGAAGGTAAAGTGCGACTATGAGATCCCCTTCAAACTCAAGGACTGAACCTGAACCGATCGGAAGCATCGCCTCTGCTAGGAGAAGGCCGGTGACGGACAAGATCGGTGCAAGAACGAGCATGGTGCTCCCTGCAGTGTACGGGGTAATAGACTCCTTCGAAAAGAGCTTCATCAGATCGATGAAGAACTGGTAGCATGGCGGACCAATCCTAGCTTGGAATCTGGCTTTGATCTTGCGGTAGAGCCAGTAGAACAGTCCGCCTACAACGAGGGAGAATAGGAAGCCTGGGTAGACCAAGAGTCCGATGAGCGTCTCGGGGATTGAGGTCATGCAGGTCTACCCCTCCTAAGGTCGGAGAGCGTCATCGTCTTCTCTTTGTTCTTCCTGACATCGACAATCGTCACCCTGTCTGTGCAGGAGAAGCATGGGTCGATGCTTGCGAGTATTATTGGAGCATCGGCTATCGTCTCTCCGAGCATCATTGGTATGAGAGAGTTGTTGTTCACTACCGAAGGCGTTCGTATCTTGACCCTCTCAGGAGAGTTTGTCCCATCTGATCTGATGTAGTAGACTAGTTCACCGCGGTGAGCCTCAACCCTTCCAAGGGCCTCTCCAACCCTAGGGAATGGCAGCTCTTCAAGTGCTATAGGGCCTCCTGGCATATCGTTTAGAGCCTGCCTGATTATCTTGATCGACTGGCTGAGCTCTCTCAGTCTGACCAATGTTCTCGATAAGACGTCACCACCTTCTTCCACCGGAACGTCGAATTCGACATTCGGGTAGGCGGCGTAGGGGTCGTCTCTTCTCGTATCTATGTTAACACCTGAACCTCTGGCGGTAGGCCCCACAACGCAGAGTCTCTTAGCCTCATCCCTTGTGAGCACCCCAACATCCTTGACCCTTGCCTTCACTACCCTGTCTTCACCTATTAGCTTCCCAGTCTTCCGGACGGCTCTCTCCAAAAGGTCCAGTTTGGTCCTTATGAAGCTCATCTTGTCCGGTGTTATGTCTCTCCTGACACCGCCGAGGGTGTTTATTCCGAGGTTAACCCTCTTTCCACAGATAGCCTCTAGCATGTCGAGGGCATGCTCCCGCTCCATCCACATGTACATGTACGCAGTGTCGTAGCCTATCTCATGCATCCCCACGCCAAACCAGAGAAGATGACTCTGGAGCCGTTCGGCCTCGAAGACTATTGTTCTGATGTATCCGGCCCTAGCAGGCGGGTCTATGCCCATTAGGGCCTCAACGGTCTGAGCATAACAGGTTGAGTGGGCCGTGTTGCAGATCCCGCAGACTCTTTCTGCAAGGAAGATGTTGCTGTGGTACGACTTCTTTGTGGCTAGTTCCTCTATTCCTCTATGCATGTATCCTAACTTGATGTCTCCACCGACTATTCGCTCACCCTCGACCTCAAGCTTCAGGAGCGCTGCTTCCTTGAGTGCCAGATGGAATGGCCCTATGGGAAATATTGTTGACATCTTCGGTCACTCCAATTTTGAGACTATGCTAGAAGTCGGGCCCCTATGCGTCTGGAGCCCGAACTCTTCTGGTTTGATGCCGAGACTCAGAGCGACAAGCTCGACTACGTGAACTATAGGTATACCTGAATCGAAGGCGATATTGTATCTTCTTTTGAGTTCAAGTTGACCAAACTCAAACTGTATGTTGCATGCTGGACAGCAGACTACGACGCAGTCGGCCCCAGCATCCCATATCCTTTGGAGCTTTCTTGCCAGCATCATCTTGAGCGAGAACTCTTCCTCAACCACTCTATGAGGGTACCCGCAGCAGAACCTCATTATCCCGTAGTCCACTGGCTTTGCTCCTGTCGCGGAGACTATCTGCTCTAGCATCTTGGGCTTCTCTTGGGTCTTATCCCGAGTGTGGGACCTGTATAGGTGGCACCCAGGATGCACGGCGACTTTAAGTCTTCTCAGTCTCTTTGAGCTGAGCTTCTCTATATTCTCGACTCCAATATCTTCGAATAGGATCTCGACTATGTGCCGCAGATCCATTCGCTGAGGGACGGCTAATCCTATTCTGCTGAGGGTGGTTGCCGCTTTTTCTCTCTGAACTGCATCGGTCTCTAGAGCATCAATCGCCTCAAAGAGGGTTTCGTAGCAGCCGTTACAGACGGTTGCAAGAGGCTTCCCCGCCTTCTCTGCGATCACTAGGTTTCTCGCCGCCAAGGCAAGCCACATCTCACGTTGAAGCCTCTCGGTTACTACCGGGTCTGGGCAGCAGGAGAAGCCCTCTGCGTCTCTTATTTCTATACCGAATCTTCCGAGTACCTTCCTGCACGCGACCTCGATACTCGGCTGCCTCATTGGAACCCAGCATCCCCAGAACATAGAATACTCTTTGGACTTCAAGGTTTAGTACCTCAGCCTTCTCTTCTGCCAGTCGTAGCCGATCAGACTGTCAAACTTGACTTCTCTGGCGATCTCTTGAAGTTCTCTCAGAGCTTCAGGCCGCGTCATGGTTGTCTTAACCTCCGGAAGTTGCAGGTTCTCCCTGTTAGCTTTCACACTGGAGGGCATAGTGAATACTTGACCGTGCTGCATCATAGTCTCAACGGTGGGTTTCTGGTACTGTGCGACTATTCCGCCCATAGGCTTCCTTAGGGGCGCCTTCTTATCCCGCCACTCGTACGGTACGATCAGCGGCCGCGAGTCAGAGAGCCCTTGGAAATTGATCTTAAAGAGATCGCACACTTCTCTCTCAGCAGAAGCAGCTCCTGGGACAACGTCTGTTATGGAGGGGAGTTCCGACAGCTCTTTCGGCACTGTTGTCTTCAAGCTAAGGATTCGGCCTCCGATGCTGAAGTGGTAGATCAGCTCGAAATCTAGGCCGTTGTCCACAGAGGTAAGCATGCAAAACCTCGCCTCGGATCTTTCAACGAGCAACTTCACAGCGTCAAGGAGGGCCGATTTAGCAACATGAGCCACGGGATTGTTTGGAGAGATCTTTGACTCAGAGACGAAGTTGTCTGCCAACTCACTACGAAGAATATTGATTATCTCAATCTGATCCAATGCCATTCTACCCTTAAGGCCCTGCTGCCATAATAGATTCCATTGAGTTTACGCATCGCCAAGTTCTCTTGGAGGATTCCATTCATAATGTACGTTGAGGGTTTTGACACAGGTCTCCTTATCAAGAGGCGCGCCTTCCCCCGTCATAGATCTCGTTCAGCAAACGGTCTGCCTCCTCTCTTGTAACGTAACTTATCGCCATAGGTGAACAGTATTTCACGCAGGCCGGGTCGCCGTCACATAGGTCGCACTTCACTGAGACTTTTCTTTCAGGATGGAACCTCGGTACGCGTGCTGGACAGACAATGTTGCAAGTTTGACACCCTATGCACTCTAGCGCATTAATCCTCACTATTCCCGTCTCTGGATCCTTGTGGATCGCTTCTACTGGGCATGATGCCATGCAGAGGGGTTCCTCACAGTGCTGGCAGTACTGACACTCTATCTCTTCTCGATCAAACTCTATGATATGTCTGATGTGCGTCTTCTCGTAACTGTATACATTGTTGAACTTCGCGAATGAGCAGGCGAGTTCGCAAAGCCTGCAGCCCGTGCAGACTCGTTTGTCGAATACCAGTATCTTCTGCTTCGCGACTTCTGCCAACGGCTTTCCTCCAGAGTTGTCCCACTATCACTCCTACCTGAGTATTTATTCCCTGCCCACGACATGCTCCGCGGAGCATCGGTCACGCATCAAATAGACCATGGAACCTCGGAACACACCACTCTTAACCATGCGGGAGTGAAATCTGAAAGATGACAATCTAGATTAAAGCTTTCTGTAACGAGCCTCTGTCCTTCGGGGGCCACCGGCCAGCCCTTAGTCGTTCAGATATATCTGCCGGGATCTTCTCTGCCCTCATCGTTTCCCGGCTTAGGCAGACGGATGTGCTTGTACCTGTGACGAGCAGTTTCCTGTCAGGCAGCCGTTTTATCTCATAGTCGAACCTCAAAGTCTTCTCGCTGACATCAACTATTCTTGTTCGAAGCTGAACGAGATCATCAAACCTTGCCGGTGCATGAAATCGCGCATAGACCTCGCCGACCACGAATGATACCTTCTGCGGTTGGCCGTCGACAAGGAGGCTGCCATCATTCGCATATGTGATCTTCTTGGAGCGGAGCAGCTCGATTCTTCCGGCGCTGAACCACTCTACTACTCTGGCGTTGAAGGCAAAGCCTGTGAAGTCTGTGTCTCCAGCCCTCACACGGATCTTGATCCTCTTGGTAATAGCCAAGGCCTCCCAGCCGTCCTCGTCACCTGATCTCTTCAGAGCTACTTCAAAACCTCTCCATGTTCTCTTAGAGTGCCTTCGCTTCTGGGGCGCGCCTTGAGATGACCCAACAAGCCACACCTTAATCGACTATTATCAGAGTGAAGAAGAAAAACTTCGTGTGAAGGAGGATGGGCGGCAGGAAATGCTTAATGAAGTGGGACGTAGAACTAGGTCTTGATGAGAATTGTCTCTCAAAGCGGATAGACAGCTTAACTGTATCGGATTGTTCTGTC
>JAGTQV010000027.1:0-13812 GCA_018397035.1 Candidatus Bathyarchaeota archaeon
AGCGGCAACATAAAACTGCGGATGACGATTGAACGCTACTACATCGACAATACCTGGTTCAACTACTGCCACTCCACATCAACCTTGACGGAGTACTACGTGCGAGTTTATCCTAAAGGCGCGGCGAGCGGCAGTCCATACGTGACGTACCTCGGCAAATTCACCAGTTGGAGACTGAACACGCCTCAAGCGGGCGAAGTAACCGAAACAATGGATTTTGTAGGTCGAGCCGTCTCGGTGGGGACCGCCTAATGCGGGAGGGAATCTGAGTGTCAACGTCGTACAAAGGATGGAGAGGCTCACTCGTACTTCAGGGCACACCAACCAAAGAAGAGGCTGTAGGCTCTCCAGCCGAGGCGGGTCAGACAATATTCTACACGAACTCGTTTCCAGTCGTGGACAGCAGCGGCAACGTTACCGACGACGAGACTGAAGTCAGCGTATACGTGGACGATGTTCTCCAGCAATCCACAGCGTTCACGTTAACGGGCAGTCTCGGCAAGATAGAGTTCAGCACAGCGCCAGGCGCAGGCAAAGTCATCGAGATTACGTATAAGTACAAGCGGACCGTCGGCTACGTTCAGAACGCCACTCTAACCGTTGATGGGAAAGTTGATGAGCTCTATGAGTATGGTAGCAGACTTCCAGCCGCCATCGGTGAAGGCAACGTGACCATCGGGTTGACGTTTGAGCGGGCCTTCGTAGACCGGGACCTGGCTGGAAAAGCGATTGCTGAGCTTGAGGCTGGAACAGGAACACTCCCAGAGTTCACGATTTACCTGTATCCACGCGGCAACGTGGCGGGAGAACCCTACTACACGCTCAATAATTGTAAATGTAACACGTGGCGGTTGAATGCCCCCCAGAACGCATGGGTAAGTGAGAATGGCGACTTTGTTTGTAAAAGCATAACCGCAGACACAGTCTAAGCCGTGAGGAATCTTGAGGAAAAATCTTGAAGAGGTCGAGATGGAGAGAGTTAAAGTCTCGACTAAGCTGGCTGAGTTTGAGGAACGGCAGCGCCGAGAGGGTGAGCTTCGACTTAAAGCAGAGAAAGCAGCCTACACGACTCTTGAGGAGATAGTCACCACTGAACCTAAAATCATCGAAATCTATGTTCCCGACCTGGATCGCAAGATCAAAGTGCAACCCCTCACTGTTGAGGACTACATTCAAAGTCTGAAGTATAGAAATCAGAGAGACGAGACCGGCGCAATGAATTACTTCATTCACATGCTCAAGTGCACCTGGGGCAAGTGCGACCCAACCGTCACAGAGGAGAGACTGCGAAAAATGAGCCTGATGACTCTTGTCAAGATCATGTCCGCCATCCCCGTGCATAAGCTCGACGCGACTCAGGACCCTTTCTGGTGGAAGCGGTCAAGGCTGCCGCGCGTACCCCCGAGGGCCGCGCGTACTTCGTAACCCTGGACCGCTTCGCAAAAATAGAAAATCCGAGCAGGCTACCGCTTCTAAAGTGGATGTTTCTCCTTGAATCCATCACTTACGAGTATGAATTGTCGAGGCGGAGGGAGTGGTGAGCATCAGAATCTCACTTGTGAAAACCGAGGACACACTCACACCGGCTCTTCAGGCGTGGAGAGCCGCCATTCCCGAGCGTGTAACCGACGTGATGAAGGCGTACGCGGCCCTCATGGTTGAGATGGCGCAGAGCATAGTTCCAGTACGAACCGGCTTTCTGCAATCAACTATTCAATGTGCAATCGCGGAAATCTTTCATGTGATTTTTGAGGCAACCGCTCCCTACGCCGCCTACGTCGAGTATGGCACGTATAAGATGGCGGCTCGACCCTACATGCGACCCGCCCTTGAAGCTTACATCCCTGAACTGGCTGACACGTTAGCCAGCGAGATCGTGGAAATCTTCACGGGGTGACTTAACATCCGCAACGCTGACAAATCCATCGATTAACTCGAAAATCCCATGTTAATGGTTGGCCACATCTCTGGCATGAATAAGTTGACAATAATTCGTTATTACAGATGGGGCAGCGTCCCGCTTTCAGATGGTGATGGGTGGCGCCTACCGCTAGGCCTATTGGGCCGCCGATCAATGCGCCGCCAAGCCAGTCGGCGTGGCTTTTCTTAGGTTCAACCCATCTCGAGCAGTAATAACAGTATTCTGGCATTCTCTCTTCATTCAAAATGTCTTTTTGTAATATTTAAGACGTGAGGTAACACGACATGGCTGATGCAGAAGTTAGTTTCGCATTGCAGGCGATGGACGAGTATAGCGGAGTCTTTGATGAACTTCAAGATCAAATTGAAGACCTCTCAGGCGCGGAGATCGACATCGACGTCATGGCAGACGACTCTGCAACCCCGGTTCTTGACGAAATCGCGGAAAATATGGAGACACTTGACGGCCGCGAGGCTCTCCTTACAGTCGCGGCGGATGATGAAGCGTCAGGCATACTTGACGATATTATGGGGAAACTTGATGAATTGGGCGAACGCGCCGCCAGTGTCGGCGATCTTCTAACAGCAGGCCTTGTAGGTGGAATCGGCGGCGCAGCCGTCGGCGCGGCAGGCGATGTTCTAGGCACGCTCATCGGGGCGGTTACAGCTGTGCCTCGGGCAGCCGCCGAGGCTGAATCTGCGCAGACACGATTACAAATAGCAGTGGAGAAGTCGGGTGTTTCATGGGCCTCAGTCGCAGATCAAACAGACAGATACATTGACGTATTGATGAAAGCTACGGCTTTCGATGATGAAAAAATCAAAGACACAGCCGCCACGCTTCTGTTTATGGGTATGAACTATGACACGGCGATGCGAACGTTAGCCGCCGCGTTGGACCTCGCCGCCGCCCGCCAAATGGACCTTGAATCTTCAGCCCGGCTACTTGGCAGAGCCTGGCAAGGCAACTACAGCATCCTCGAAAGATACGGTGTTGTGATTGATGAGCAGATTAAGAAGTCAGGCGACTTCATAGCTGCGCTTGACATACTTGAGAAAAAATTCGGCGGCACCGCTGTCGCAATGGCTAACACTATGGAGGGCGAAATGAAAAGAGCGGGGAACGCTTGGGAGAACTTTCAAGAGATGATAGGCGGCGGGATTAACTGGCTTGGCAAAACATTGATGGGCGGTTTGAATTGGCTGTTCGGCCAGAAGCCGCCGGAGAAAATAACGATCCCCACAGCCCCGACGGTGGGGGGCGGCACGACTTTCATAACTTACTCATATCGGCGTGGGGGAATTGTTCCCGCCTGGATTGGCGGGGGCAGAGGAACACTTGTCAGGGTTGCGGAGAAAGAAGCTGAAGCCATCATTCCGATGAGTCAACTCTCAAAACATATCCACGAGGCTATTCGTGAGATAACTCAGACAGGCGTCCCAGAGGCTGCATTAACCGAGGAGTCTCGGACGAATCTGCGGGCGCTTCGGGCAATGCTACAACGGATTCAACCAGCAAGGCGACTTCCAACCTGGATCCGCGGTGACTTTTTCCCCACTGGGCCGACACGCGGCGAATTGTACCCTGCCCGCCCGCCTTGGGTTGGGGGATTCTTCCCTCAAGGACCTACACGGGGAGAGCTGTACCCCGCGAAACCCTTGACTCAAACTCTTCAGCTTAACATTAACGTTCGAGGCGCCACGACCGCCGACCTCCAGTACGCGAGCGAGGTGGGAAAGCAACTGGCTAAGCTGGATGTGCTAAGCGGCGTAGGCAGAAGGTGGTTCTAGGATGGGTCACACATACACGTTCAAGGTTGACGATGTAACGAAGGCGTGCAGTCGCTTTCACGTTAAGAAGACGCTTTCACCTAATCCCTGGAGTTTCGAGGCTGATTTTCCAGGGTTGCCAGGCGGAATATCCGCTGGTAGTGTTCTCGAAGTTTACCGCGACGGCTACTTGTATTTCAAAGGCAAAACGGTTTTCTGCGATCCGCAGTTCGCGCCACGTATGACCTCGATAAGCGGCGTCGACTACACTAATTATCTTCTTAAAACCAGAAACGTAACAGTGAGGGGGGCGTCGATGGATGAGCCGCGTAACTTCATTCAGAATGCTACAGCCGCGGCGGGTGTAGGCAACGGCAGCCAAGACGCCTACGGCTCGAATATTCCGCTTCGTCGAGACTGGAATCGTTGCATCGACGTTATCTCCAAAGTCACAGGTATAATCGGCTGGGAGACACTGGTTCATCCCACAGTCAACACGCTTGATTTCAAGCAGCAGGTTGGTTCCGACAAGTCTGGCTCTGTAACTTTTCAGACCGGCGTCAATTGTATGCTGGCGAAGAAGAGTGAGCGGAGAGATCAGCTTTTCAACCGTGTCTACGCCAGAGGTAAAGGCACAAGTGATGAAAACGAGGTTCTGCTGCCTTCACCCTACTATGTTGAGGATGCAAATAGCATCAATGCGTATGGTTTGCATGTTTTTCCTGATCTGATTGAGAGGGATATTTATGATCAGTCTGCCTTACAGACACGCGCTAACTCTTTCCTTGCTAAACATAAGGATCCATGGTTTGTGTATGAGGCTAAACTCACAGCTATCGCCTCAGGGAATCTTCAGAACATGTTCGAGGTCGGCGACACAGTTCACTTCGTCGCGAACGAGTTAGGCGTGAACGGCAACTACCGCATCAACAGCCTGGATCTTACGTGGGCGGCTGACAGCGAGGAAGTCATAACTGTCGAGCTCGCCAAGTTTGGTCTTGCCTTCGAGGATTTAGCGCTCCAGGAGAAAAGCTATCTTCTAGGGCTTTACGGTCCGCAGATTTTCGCTAAGCTCACAGGCGTAGGTGTGAATAGTGGCTCAGACTCTGATTCTGCGGGCAGTAATTCAGATAGCGACTCCGCAGGCAGCAATAGTGACAGCGACTCGGCAGGCAGCAACTCAGACAGTGACTCGGGAGGAAGTAACTCTGATGGTGACTCAGCAGGATCAGGCAGTGACGCAGTAAGTCAAACCGAATCTTCCGGGTCGGGGACGTCGGCTTACGCGGTTGTGCCGAGTGTTTCCGGCGCACATATGCTTTTTGCTCGTGTACGTTTCTGCGGTGTTCAAAGCTCGGGTAAGGTAAACTTTCAGGTCTACTGTGGTTCTCACAGTCCTGCCGAGCATCTTTTCTATGTTCCCCTTGACCCGAATACGGGTGATTCGGTTGTTCTCTCAGGATTTTTGGGTGGTAACCACTCTGGCCATTATGTCTACGGGCAGTCAGGTCGGTCGTGCTCGACGATTTATGTTCTTGTACGAAATTACGGCTCGCACACTCATGGAGTAACTTCGCCAAGTCACGGTCACAGTATCTCATCTCCCAGTCATGGTCATGGTGTTACTTCTCCAAGTCACGGGCATAGTGTATCCTCTCCAAGCCACGGGCACGGAGTTACTTCCCAAAGTCATGGACATGGGGCATCAGACCCCACTCACATTCATTAGGGGGTGGAATGTTTGAATGAAAAACCGAAGGTTGAGATTCTAGATCGGGAGATCATCGCCGACACAACGCTGTCCTTAACCATCCGCCTTAACTACCCGAAAACCTCGATTGTGAAAACTTTCAACTGGCCCGTTACTGAGAGCAAAGAGGAGATTCATCGCCAGCTGAAGTTGATTTGGGAGCAGTTTAGACCCGACCAACCGAAGATTAAACCGCAAGACATCACGGACTTGGATTGGGAAGAGAAGTAGGCTTGGTCAAGTTCGGAACTCAGACACTCCCAAATGTTGACGCTTGGAGCATCACCTACAGTCGTAACGTGGTTGAAAATCCCATCCCAGGAAGGTCGGTTGCGTATAGGTCAGACGTCGGGGCGACAGGCGCAGAAATCTTAGTTTCAGGAATCATCTACCCCAAAAATTACTCAGTGTTGAATGCGATCAAAGCGTTGGCTGACGGAACGGTTAGAACTCTCAATTTTGAACTCGATGGATTCCAGACTTATCAGTGCATCATGTTGGATCCGGAGTACACGCCGCAGCCGACCGGTAGCCCGCTTGCGATATCTTATGAGCTTCGCTTTGTTGAGGTTAGTAACCCGTGATGACTGTTGCCTGGCATAGTGATAATCAGCCATCTGCTTCTTCCTCCAGTCGGAGAGCTTATCGATGTATTCGACGGGTTGGCTGTTGCTGAAACAGTCGGGCCGGTGACGGCCGACATTCCCGTCTCCGATGTTTGGACGCTGGCTGAAACGATTGATCATTCGCATACGGCTGAGGTGGGCGACGCGCTCAGCGTTGCGGAGACAATCGACTTCACCGCGACCATAGACATTCCTGACAGCTCAAATCTTAGTGAGGCGATAGAGCAGTCCGCAACCATTCCCGTTGCAGACACTTCAACAATTTCTGAAGCGGTAGATTATTCAACCTCGGTTGAACTGAGCGAATCGTTCAGCCTCGCCGACGCAGTTGATTTTACCGCAACAATTGAGATCCCTGATAGTCTCAGCCTAAGTGAGGCGCTGGAACAATCCGCCACTATCGACGTCGCGGAAACTCTAACGGTTCTGGAAACAATTGATTACTCCACGACAGTTGAACTGAGCGATTTACTCAGTCTCGTCGACGCTGTTGATCTTATCGCAAGTATCAGCATTCCAGATAGCCTCGCCGTTAGCGAGACGGAAATTCAAGCACCAGCAACAATAGATGTCGCTGAGACATTACCAATTTTTGAAACAACCGATTATTCTACAACGGTTGAGCTTCAAGACGCTCTCTCACTCCTTGACGCGGTAACACAGGGCTTCACGCTTGAAGTGGCCGACAGCCTCACCTTCGACGTCACGGACGTAACGATCTACGAGTTTACAGGCATCACGTTCGGCGGCATCGCCTTTCCATACGTTCAACGAGTACAAGTTGTCAAGCCCCGAATTTATTCAGAGGTGCCGATTCCAGGTCGCAGCTACGCTTACCGCGAAGACATAGGCGGCTACGGTGAAAGAATCACGGTTGAAGGCTACATTTACCCGAATGTTTACTCATACATGAGCACTCTTACGGCTCTCGCTGATGGGAACGCTAGAACTCTTGATCTTAAACTAGCGGACGGCCCCACGTGGACGGCGACTTTGAACAAAATTGAGTTCCGCGGCAAGGCTGGAGAACGAAGAATCCAATACTCAGCCCAGTTCGCCGAGCGGAACAATCCTTAACGAGTATTCTCTTCACTCAGAGAATACATGAAAAGAGGTGAGAAAAAAATGTCTGAAACAAAAGACGGAATTAAACTGAAATCAGTCTATGAGATCCTCAAATTCAAAGGCGACTACCGCTCCCTAGCTGAGGCGCTTCAGCACGAGCAACCCTTCGCTCATGAAACTTTCAGTCAAAACGTAGCATTGAATGAAGGGATCAATGAGGCTTGGGATCTTATCTGTGGCACCGGCTCCCCAACAGCTTATAGTAACGCGAATGCACGTGTAGGAGTCGGCGACGGAACCGCCGGTGCTAATGCGTCGCAGACAGGTCTCCAGGGCACAAATAAAGCCTTCGTCGGAATGGACACAGGTTATCCAACCACTGATAATCAGCAGGCAGTCTTTCAGGGAACGTTTGGAGACGCTCAGGCGAATTTTGCCTGGGAAGAATACACGGTGGTCAACGCAGCCGACGACACAGGTAAAAACCTGGTTAGAAAGGTTGAAAACCACGGGACAAAGAACGGCGGCACCTGGGTGTTGAAAATAACCCTGACAATGTCCTAGGCGTGAACAGCTATGCCTACCGATGGCTACATTCAATGCAATACGGACGGTGCGGGAAAGAAGGTTAGGACACGCTACCAGACTATCGGAGATAATGAGGTTCACAGTGAAGTCAACGGCCTAGAGGATGTTGCGGGAAACCAGATCAACCCGGCTAAAGAGGACGGTAACTTAGCAAGCATCAAAACCAACACTGATAACTTGGCAGACATTAAAACAGACACTGGCAATATTCCAAAGAAATCTACCTCAGCCAACATTTACAATGTCACAATGACCAACGCTGATACTGAGTACTCGCAGGCCCTGCCGAGCAATTGTAAGAAGTTTCTGATTCATACTCGTGACGGCACATCTTTCCGGCTTGCGTTTGTAACTGGTAAAGTAGCAACGCCGACTGAACCCTACTTCACCATTCCGGCCAGCCAATCCTACTATGAGGACTTCATCGAGCCATCATCCCTAACACTTTATTTCGCGTGTGGAACCGCTGGAAAAACGGTGGAGATAATAGCATGGTCGTAGAGGTGAGAAAGAGATGCCTTTAACTGGTGGCGGTGACACACAAACCATAACGACTTATCTGGCTACGGATCTGACACTCACTGCTACCAGTGAGACAGAGATAACTCAGATGACGACAAACATCACCACGGGAAACAGTCCAGTCCTCATAATCTTCACCGCCGGAATCGTACACGACGTTGCAGGCAAGAACATCTTCTTCCGCCTCAAAATTGATGGCACACAAAAGGAGAGTTGTGGTGGAAGCACAAGTTGGGTGTACGGAGAGCATGCTATTGCTCTGCATAGGCTTGAAGTCTTTTCTGCCGGCTCGCATACTATCAAGATCTACTATCAGATCGATAGCGGTGGAAGTGCCAAGTGTAGGCCGGCCGGTTATCCACTTCTAGAGCATATGAGATTGACAATAATCGAGTTCAAGAGTTAGTTGTAGCCGAGGGTATGTGTGTGCCTTCTCCTGAAGGCTTTTGAGCATCTTGCTCCTGGATCTTTGTACCGTGGTCTGTTTTGAGGGTCTCCATCGTTATGCCTGCTTATAATGAGAGGTCACGTATCGTCGAGGCTGTCAGTCGGGCGTTGGAGGCTGGGAGTAGGGCCGGTCTTGATACTGAGGTAGTTGTTGTTGATGATGGGAGCACTGATGGGACTGGTGATGTGGTTGAGGCTGCGGGTGTGGGTGGTGGGAGGGTTAGGCTGGTCAGGTATGGGGTTAACATGGGTAAGGGCTACGCGGTGAGGAGGGGGGTTGAGGCTTCGACGGGTGACTATGTCGTCTTCATGGATAGTGATGGTGAGGTTGATCCTGAGGAGCTGAGGCGTTACGTGAGGGGTCTAGGGGGCAGTGATGTATGTGTGGGGAGTAAGTGGCATCCTGAATCGAGGGTTCAGGCCCCTGTCGTCAGGAGGATGCTGAGCCGCGTGTTCCATATCCTGGTGAGGCTCCTGACGGGTGTTCAGTGCAGTGATACTCAGGCTGGTATGAAGGCTTTCAGGAGGGATGCGTTACTTAGGATCGCTAGGCTCCAGCTTGTGAAGAAGTATGCCTTCGATGTTGAGTTGCTCGCTGTGGCCTCACTCCTGAAGCTCAGGATCCGGGAGATGCCTGTTAAGATCCTGTTGAGGAGCGGCTTCAGGCGCAGGGAGATAATGAGGATGCTAGTCGACCTCATGGGGATCGTCTACAGGCTGAGGGTGATAAGATGGTACCAGCAGAACCTGAAGATTCAAGAGCCGAAGTACAGGCCGATCATAAGGTTGTAGCCAGACTGGCAGGTCTGCAAAGTAGGATGTGGAGAGAGGAATCCTGACTGATGATATTGGAAAGCCGCCGGGAAGGCTGAGATACCTACCTCGAGGTTCCTCCTCAAACCTAGAAGGGGAGCCGCCTCCCACGTATAAACTGAAGAAGAGGCTTCTGAGGAGAAACGGAATTAGGTGTACGTGAGCTTCGAGAGGCCCTGGAGGATGGTCTGACAGCAGCCGAGGAGGTTGGGTCCCTGGAATGATGTACGATGTCAAACTCATAAGCAAACGTCAGGTCCTGAAGGCTAGGAGAACTGAATCGGACAGGCTTCAGGATAGACGCGCAGTCACCTCGAACGCCAGGAACCTGAAGCCGGCGTGCAGCATCGAGAGATTACAGGAGGAAGGATGGTCAACTCAGGAACATCCAGGAGTTCGGCTGATCCTATGAGAGTGGAGAGGTACAGGGTTGCGGTTGTGCAGGCAGCCCCTCCGTACCCGCCGAGCAGGAAAGCCGCCCTGGAGAGGGCCTGCAGACTCATCATGGAGGCTGCCGCAGAGGAGGCTAGGATAGTAGCCCTCCCAGAGGCGTATATACCGGCCTACCCTAACTGGGCTGTAGAGGCGAAGCCGCCGACCTCATGGGACAGGAAGTGGTACAGGATCATGGAGGAGTCGATGGAGATCCCTGGCCCTGAGACTGAGAGGCTCTGTGAGGTGGCGGGGGAGGCTGGGGTGATGGTCTGTATCGGTGTGAATGAGAGGGACAGACTTCATCACGGCTCAATCTACAACACTCTCCTCTTCATCAGTCATGACGGGGTCCTGCTCGGCAGACACAGGAAGCTCACCCCAGCCTACCGGGAGAAGATCTTCTGGACACCAGGCTCACCCGAGGACCTGCGATCCATCTATGCTACACCCTTCGGCAGAGTCGGGGGCCTCATCTGTGCTGAGCACCTCAACCCGCTCTTGAAGTCAGCGATGATCATCCAGGCTGAGCAGGTCCACATCGCATGCTACCCAGGCTGGAGCCTACTGCCAAGAGAGGTCATGGACGTATCAGTGAGGCAGTACGCGCTTGAATGCCAGTGCTACGTCCTTGCAGCCTCACAGTACCTCACTGGTAGGCCTGACCATCCACCTGATGATGGGGCGAACTGGGAGTTCTACGGTGGAAGCGGGGTGGTAGACCCGGCAGGCAGATACCTGGCCGGCCCATCCTACAGTAAGGAGGAGATACTCTACGCAGAGGTAGACCTGGCCAGGATAGCTGAGAGGAAGGCCTGGATCGATGTGGCGGGGAAGGATGCCAGGTGGGATGTCATACCATTCCTGCAGAGCCTCAGAGAGGCGTAGCCTAAGCAAGCCTGACAGAGGCTGCGGGCCTTGAGAGGCTCACTATACGGCCGCCACGCTCAAGCCTCACCTGCATGATCCCGGAGTAGCTCACAACCCTGCCGTTAAGGACCTGGATCCGGTCGCCTGTCTTCACCTGAGTATCCAAGTCCTTCGCGCGGTACCTGACAAACGTCCGGCCTGACCCATCATCAAGGACTATCATGAACCCGTTCATGTCCACGATCCTTCCCTGGAGGTTAACCCTCCTCATCCCGACCGCGATATCACTTATCCTCATGAATACGTCACGTCCAGACCCGGCCGGGCCGGTGTGCAGCCGCTCCCCACATGCCTATTCACAGTATACCTGATGCTACAAGAGGCAGAAAGACCTTTTGTTCAGGATCGAGCTGCACCTACATGCTCTCTTCTTTCCTAGGTGCAGGGCCGTACAGATGACGAGATCCGACAGCGGATAGGTCAGCAGCACACAAGGCCACGTGTAAAGCTAGGTCCGCACAAGCCCAAAAGGCTACGGCAGAAGAGAGAGACTTAGTCTTTACTCCCTATTCCAACCACTACAACTGCTGATACTGCTGCTACCAGTCCAGCTAGGGCTAGGTAAGGTGCAAGGACCTGAAGCTTGTTTGTAGGTGTGATGATTCCGCCGACAGGTGCAGGTGCGGGGTCTATGACAGCCCGGATCATAATATTCCTGCCCAAATCAAAAACCTCCCAATTACCAGGCGATCCTGTAAACGAAGGGCCTAGCGGTGAAGTCGTGTCATAGCCGATACCAGGACCAGGAACGCCCGAGAACTCTATGGCAACATAGAAGTCCCCAGTGACGATTATGCCATATGATCTCAGGTCGACATCAAGCCAACCCACTGTTGATTCTTGTATCAGAGGCGGACTCAACAATGCCGTACTTCCATCAGAACCAAGAACATGCACTCTGAACCAGGATGAGTCGGCTTCGAAGTAGTATCTCACTGCTGAAAGCAAGGCTCGGGACCAGCCCGGTGGTAGGGAGAATTTGACTGCACGATACTCGCCTGACACGCCAGCATCCGAGCCTTCAGGTACGCCATCATCATATTTCAGCTCTATTGAGGCCCTAGCCTCCTGTACTGGCAGGAAGGATACTGCTGAGGCCATTAAAGTGATTAGTAGTAAGATGAGTGGAACCCTTCCGTTGCTCATCGGCATCACAACTACCGACGTATTCTCCATAGCCTATATAATATACTTACTGTCTACTCGATACGTTTCAGCCTAGACTATCACGCTGTGAAGAGCCTGAATAACCGTGAAACCTAATTTCCCGGCAGCCTGATGATCTGTCCAGACCATCTGTGCGCCGGTCAACTTCACCTAGTACGAAACCTAAATCAACATGATTGTATTTCAGTTCAACCTGAGTTGATCTGGAACAAATCATCAGCCAGACTGGGGCTTTGCGCTAGAAGCAGAGAAGACAATAGACAGCCTCAACATAGAGATGATAGTGAATCTACGAAACAGACTCAAGCAACTGCGGTCAGCATGGAAAAGAGCTAGGCTGAGAAGGTTTTCTTCGGGTTTGGTGTCCTCATGAAAATCTGGCTAAGGTCTTCTTCTTGTATGATGCTGGATTGAGTGTGATCGTTCGCCGACCCCGTGCAGCCGCTGAGGCCTTGTGAGTTTCGAGCGGTGACGGCGTGATCTTCGTCGACGGCTGGGGTGGTGCGCACACACACAAGTACACCAAGAAGTTCAAAAAAGAAAAGGGGGATTGAAGTTTGGTTAACCCTCTTCAGGCTACCTCTCTCTTCTTTCTTTCAAGCCCTATCGCAGTCACTATGGAGACTAGGACGGCTAAGCCGAACCAAGGAGCCAACGCCGCAATGACCGTCATCTTTGGGACTGCAACCAGTTCCCCAGCCACAGCGCAGTCAACTATAGTCACAGTATCGGAGTATCCAGTCCTCGGTTCCATTGGGTATGGCGCTCCATAGTAGGCTGTGTTAGGCGACCAGCTATAGGTTCCAACTTTACAGGGGTTTATAATGAATCCAGCCACGAAGCTGACCTCTCCCCAAACGGTTGGGCCAATAGTGGGAAACATTGATTTCCATTCTCCAGGAGTCGTCGCGGTTGGCGGAGTATATGTTCCAGTACCCTTTGATATGCCGTCAACGAAGAGTTCGAAAACGCCTGAGGTCGTCGTCGTCTTGATCTCCACAACACCTGAGGGGGTGTATGGAGGCCAAGGAGGAGCCGACCCCCAAACTCCTGTCGCGACTACGATGCCCGGTGTGGTTGTCAGGTATGCTGGGTTGATTGCGTATCCTGCCGGAATCGTCACGTCTATTCCGGAAAGGTCAAAAGAATTAGGGTTTTCCACGTGGAACGTGTAGACTGCTCCTGTTGAGCAAGCGCATGGCGGCGAGGCAGTGAGGTCTAGTTTAGGAAGCTCCATCGGCTGCGATCTGACAGGTGTGACTGCGGTGAGACTGATCGCGGCTAGTAGAAGAGCCGTCAACACAACTGTTCTTGCTGCCTTACTATTCTGCATTCTTCATCATCGGGCAGGGTTGACTGGCCTGAAGTATATATGGACACCTGTGTCTGGGTTTGTTGGCAACGACTGTGCTGGCTGATCGCCCTGACTCATATACGGCAGGCCTACTCTGGCAGAGCTGAGAACTCTAGAAGGGCGAGAGTCTCGTCAAGCTGTGCAGCACCACAGCTACTGTATAGAGCAGGAATGAGAGTGAACAAAGAATAAGGAGGCTATCGTTCTCCACATAGCCCAGTCCGAGGAAGACTAGGGATGCGCCTGGGCCTAGCGCGATCCAGCTGCCCGGGTACTCGCCCACCGTAAGCCTCCCCCGCTTCAGTGAAACGGCCCCATCCTCACCCATCTTCACATATCCTTCCTTTATCATCTTAGCAAGTAGCCGATTCACAACTCTGGTGCAGCTTCCCCTATCAACATGCCCCCCCCTCCTCCATCAACTGATC
>JAGTQV010000027.1:13853-15289 GCA_018397035.1 Candidatus Bathyarchaeota archaeon
CAAACACAACCTCAATCTCTGCTTACTGCCGAGAACCTGCTCGATCTCTCCCCACCTCCTACTATGCAGATGAGAAAGCCTCCTGAAGACGTAGTCCTTGATCCGATTTCCTAGATCTGCCAAAGTCTACACATCGCAGATTATCGGGATCAATCAATAAAAGCCTATAGCCTACGCGGCGCGGTTGTCGCTTTCCTCTCTCTCCACGAGTATTCTTCCGGTATTGCCCATAAATCTACCCGACCTATAAGAGAGATCAACATGTCCAACAGAAAAAGAACAGTGATTATTCATTGGTGCGGCCGCCGGGATGCATACCTAAATGGGTTCGAAACCACTTCTGAAGCATGCCTTAGCTATCCCACAGTATCGGAAGTTGGCCGGATCTTATACACTCGAACAACTAGGCGAATCCTGCGGTTCCGGGGTTGTGGAACGTGCGTCTAATAGGTGAGCACTGGCGGTCAAGGTTTTTGCACCCAAGTACGTGCAGGTAACGTAGATCGGAATTCCGTAGTCTAGTTTGGAATTGTCGAGACAAGTCCCAATCTTTCAAGGGGGCTCATAAAGGTTAAGCCGGAGGTACTTACATACCCATGGGGCTACGGCCGGCCGTAGAGAATAGGACTAGGGACGGGTAGCTGTGGAACTTGACAACGTAGCGAGTGCGACGTTGCTTCTTCCCGGTTTGGCATGGCTGGTCAATGGAATAAAGACTCTAGCAGAGAATGGCCTGTACAGCTACAGCTCTCTGTTTCCTTTGCCGGTGGAACTCCACACGGTCTCCGTCTTGAATATCAGCTTCTTCTACGTCGCCGTCTTTCTTGGCGTCAGACCTCACAAACCATTGAGGAACTTCACAATTTCTTGCTCACTGCTCTTCCTTTCCAATGCGGTCTACGAGTTGATCTATGGAGTCTTCCTCGACTGGAAATCTCTCACAGTGACTCTCCCGCTCTCACTAGGCGGAATTGCCTTAGTAGTGTTTCTCAATCGCCGATTCCACTTCCTGACCAACGATGGGAAAAGAATCCTTCTGCTTGCCCTCTGCCTTGTAGGCCTCATAGCCATCATGAGCTCTCTTAATGAGGCAGGCTTCTTCGAGGAAATGCGGCTCTACTTCAATGGACTGACGGCGAAGGACCCGCACAACGTTTTATGGATTCTTTCGAAGATTCTCAGTGTGTGGATGTTCTGCCCCATCTTGGCCGTCAGTCAAGGTTTGGGACGTGAGTAAGCGGGCCAGAGACTCAACCAACCTCTCCTTACACGTGTTGGCTTGCTTGTTGACAAGTGCTATGAGTGAATTCGTGACTTCCTTGTAAGGCTCAATCAGCTGGATCACAGCGTAGTCGAGGAATTCGTGGCGGAGTGTTCACGGCCTTTTGCATCACGCTTCGAGAGTAGATGCATATCGTCTGACCCTTCACCTCGCC
>JAGTQV010000027.1:15308-17790 GCA_018397035.1 Candidatus Bathyarchaeota archaeon
TCTGGGTCCCAGACAAGGTTCAAATCATGTCCGCAACCTAATGCCTGAAACTTCAGTCTATCCTCAGCTTCACTGTATGGAGCTTCTGAGCCGCTTAACATGACGGCGTCAAATCTAGCTATCTGTTCCTGAACGAAGTCTCATCCAAAATGCATGTAGGAGACTCCTCTTCCTCCAGTCCCCTATTTGCTTCCACAGATACCGTAAGGCTGCGGTCGTTATGATGAGTTGAATCGTGGGATCATACCCCAATCGCCGAATGTTCGAAATCATACGAATGCCAACGTAGTTGGTAGCTATCTTCTGATACCTCTCGCGATAGTCCCCGCGATGATCAATATTCCAATCAAGACAATGACAATGGGCCAAAATTCGAAAGTTATCCCATATAGCTGACGCAGGAGCATCGCCGATCCAAAGAGGATTATGACCACTCCGGCGAAAACTCCTCCCCAGTGGGAGAGTAGACCGAAACACATCTCTTCTTCACGTCTCATCCTTCCAGGTCGCGGACCGTAGAGGGCCTCTCCGCACTGTATGCATACCCGTGCCTGATCCTCGTTCTTGGCGCCGCACCTAGAGCAATAGACCATGAAATTCTCCACCAGCCCTGAAGGTTGAGGTGGCGGCCGCCCAAAAAACTTTAGTCAGTCCTCATTGTGGTGGTACTTGTTTTTGTAGTCGGAATTCTTGTGATTGCCGCTTCTGTGCCGAGGCAACCAGCAGCTCCTGGAGTTCCAACTACACTGCAGATTCAGGAAGGTGGGCCAGTCACAATAGGCCAATATTTCATCTTGAGGTTTGGTACAGATGATATACCAATCAAAGTGAACTTTGACTCAGCATGGTTGACTGCAACTCATAAATACTACAAAGCCGAAAGTGGATACAAACTCTTGGTCCTCCAATTGACTGTTCAGAATATTGGGAACAAAGAAGTACATACTTTTGGCTGGGCAGATATCAGCCGGCAGAACACATCAGACTGAGGAGTCTCCTCAACGTTATTTTTGAGTACAGCCAACGCTCCCGCGTATGACGACAGGCTGAAAGTGTGAAAGGAATACTTCTTTAAACCACTCATGGAGATGCGCTCATATTGATGCAGGTTGCATATCAGGGTGCTAGGCTGTCGGAAAATTATCTTGAATGGTCTGTGGCTTGCTTATGCTACATGTTTCTAGGGAAAAAAGGTTAAGGGTACGGGTCTTCAGTCTTCGCGTTTCCTTCTGACCAATATGATGGCGGTGACGACTCCGACAAGCCCAACCAAAGCCAAGTAGGGGGTTAGGAGTTCAAGCTTCTTCACAGGCACCAAGACACCGCCGACAGGTCTAGGGGTAGGTGTTGGGGTAGGTGTTGACCAGTCTACTTTCAGGATGGGTCTCAAATCCGGATCACTGACCTCCTTCGAACGGAAGTCTGCCGAGAAAACGACACCTTCTGACTGGTCTCTTATGATGAATCCGTAGTTTGGCTGCCCACCTTCAATCCAAGCCTTGACTATTGATGTAACATCCCAGATCATCCACTGTTCTGTATTTGCAGGTACTGTTGAGGAGGAGCCGCCGTCAGTCGTGTAATCTCCACCTGGAGTAGTCCAAGAATTTCCAGTACTGTAAACATTCCATGTCGCTTGCGTTTCAACCCAATCCTTAGTCACCCTGTAAGCATTATAGGTTCTGCCAGCTGGGTTATTTTCACCTCTGTAATAATAATACAGTAGAAGGTATGCTACGTTGACAGTAGAGCCTGAGGGTATGCTCGAGAGGTCGAACTTCACAAGACCCCTAAACCTACCCCCTGACACAGCACCAACAACAAAGCCGTCGCTAGCTCCAAAATTATTGTTGGGGTCCCCTTCATAAATGTGTGTGTCGGCGTTTGATGGTTGAATCACTGTAAGCGTGGCGTTCACAGCTTCGGCGGTCAAAACCAAACATAGAACCATGACAAAAGCTAGTAATGAGATGCGGAGCGGCTTCCGTCTCTCTAAACAACTCGTTCTTCCATCACCTTGCAATATAGGCAGATATACATTGCTGGTTTTTCATTAATAAGATTTCTCCCTCTACCTCTGGGACCAATTAGATACGAGCTTTTCATCAATGAGACCACTGTGGGACAGACAGTACTTGGGCATGTCGTGATCAGAGCTGTGGGCGGGAATTTGGAAGGTGACGTAACCGTGAGGGTAAAAAAGGACCTGGTTGCTGTTTATGCTGCTGCCCAGTTTTACACGTTTTCTGTATTGCTGTAGCAGAAACACAGCCACAGCAACATTGTCACTGCTGCAAGGTATTGCTGTAACAATAACTTATGCTGTTATGCTCTTGCTTATCACAGTTGTTTCCAAGGTTACTACTTACCGTTTGCGAGCGTTAGCGAGCAGTAACAAAGTGTGTGCGAGAGAGATTTGGTGCGGCCGCCGGGATTCGGACCCGGGTTAAGAGCTCTCTCCAGGAATGGGAAGCTCAGGCGA
>JAGTQV010000155.1 GCA_018397035.1 Candidatus Bathyarchaeota archaeon
ATCGAAGATCCAGAAGACCTGGGGGAACAGGTCAGACCCAAACTATAAGGGGCCACAGTGGGAGCATTATCGAGACAGAATCATAAAGAACATAGTCTCCTACGAGCCCATGGTCATATCCATAACCACTAAGGTTATCACGGGTGTTGTCGATGCAGGCATCGTGTTCGTTTTCGAGGCAAAGTTTGTGGGACCCAAAGTCCAGTGCGTCGAGATACCTTCATCAGTCAACACGATAGGCACGTTCGGAATAGCCGTGATAAAAGGTACGAGCAACCGTGATCTAGCAGTGAAATACGTCAACTTCTGGCTCTCCGAAGAAGGTCAGCGGCTCCTATCGGAATATGGCTTTGGTGCATCCGAGTAGCTACTAACGAGGTTGATTGAACATGAACAATATGCCCAGAGCGAGAGCCACAGCAAAGACAGGCCTAATTCTTCTAATGCTGCTTCTATCAGTCTTTGCTGGGGTTCAACAGGTCTCGGCGCACTATACGCTGGGGCATCAAGGAGTGAGCGGCCCTGAAGCACCAATGGGTAATCCAGACAACATCTGGATTGATGATCATGTTACTCAGGCATATGCTCAGGCTAACGGCTACCAGAACTTTCACGTCGCGTATGTGAGTCCAGGCCTCTTCTACAGGCCTCTTGATATTCAGCAGAACTACTACTCACCAGACGGCGCAGTCATCGTAGACACAACTGGCAACCTGCACTTCTACCTGAACATCTCTAACCCCGCAAACCTCAGCGATCCTGCCCAGCCAGGACTCGACATAAGCTGGGAGAAACATAACGGTAGAGCAAGATGGCTCTACATAGCGATACCTCCAGAGTTCACGCCAGCAGCCGACACTCCTTCGAAATGGCGTGTCGTGACAAGCATCACTATCGACTACCACTTCGTCAGGACAGGCAGATTCGACCAGTACCATCCATTCGCACCTAACTGGTGGTACATAGCGATCTCATCGCCTAACGTCACAGACCCGGCCACAGGCAAGTCCTCGAACTACCTGTATCCAGCTGGTCAGGATCCGTTCAAGGATAGGCAGCCATTCCAGAAGCCTGACTGGCGCTGGGGAATGTACGAGATCATGGCCTACGACATGAAAGCTCCCTCATGCGCTGGAAGGTACTTCTTCAAGGTCTTCTACACAAAGACGCTGCTCTTCGACCTGTACGAGCAGTACGAATCCATCCCGCCTGAGAACTACCCCCAACTCGTAGTCAAAGGGGAGGTTGACCCAGGCTACATAACAGGCAGAATACGATACGCAGGCCACTCATCATACTACTACGGATACTACTACGGCTCAGGCGTCCATGCAGCGGGCAAGGTATGGGCTAACGGGACAGCACTGGATCCGGTGACAAACCAGCCTACTGGAAACACAGTCTGCGGGGTCGGATACTTCAACGCGACAGCTGAAGGATACTATGAGATCGAGGGGCTCGCCCCAGGAATATACACCTTAACCGCATCTGCAGCAGGATTCGCGCCTAGAACACTAGCCACTCAAGTCACGATCAAAAGAGGGCAATCTATGCATGGAGTAGACATATACCTGCAGCCAAGTCCCAAACTCAACCTGACAGTCCATTCGAAATGTCCAACCGGGCCTGTAGACTGGCCACACTACACCACCCTTGGAAGGCCAGGAACCCCCCTAGGAGAGGTTGGCAAGCAACTGGCAACACTCTATCCGCCAAACCCACAGCCACTGAAAGGATACCCGCACGCATACTACTTCGTCGAGGTAACTGACCACAAAGGCGCCAGGCTAGCGTGGGTCGATGACTTCTTCGACATAACCGTAAACAGAAGGGCCTTCACAGCCTTTCTCGGAAACCCCACCTGCTACTCCGGAATCGAGACAGAATGGGATGGACACATTCCAGACGCTAACGCCCACTTCACATGCGGCATCATCCCAGGCCAGTACTTTGTGAGAGCTTGGGTCTTCGGCTACTACCAAGCTTTAGGGCCTTTGCAGGTAAACTTTCCAGTATCAGAGTTCTCAGGAGGCCTAGTCTACCAGGAGATGGACATATGGAAGAGCGGAATAATCAACGTTACAGTCCACTTCCACAACCAGGAACTGCCGTCAGACGATGTATCCCCATCCGTGAACTCCCCGTTCATAGTAGAGGCAGTAGACGACTTCGACAAGGTTCAGGCCTGGAACATCACAAATGCTGGCGGCTCAGGCGGACAGGCAAGAAGCCAAGCAATGAGTCTGCTGCTTCTCGGTTACGGTCCTGAACCTATGAAGCGAAAGCTGCCGCCACACGGTATGCCTGAAGGAACATACAGCGTTAAAGCCTACTACCTCGGCTATGTCCAGCAGGAGTTTCCACTGCAGACAGTTCAGTACTGCACAAGCGGCTCACTCAGCTTCCATTTAGTCAAAGGCGCAAACATAACAGCAACGGTCTACTCAAGAGACTGTCAGGATCCTTCGCAGCCAGTCAGCTGGCTCCACCCGCCATCCCCGTTGAGAGTCTACGTCTTCGACGCCAACGGCCAATGGGTTGCAGGGGGCTACTACGACCAGACCAGCCAGGTCGCAGGAACAGACAAGGTGGTCTTCTCAAATCTTATAGGACACAAGCCCGGGGTCGCCGACTACTTCAGAGGCGAGAATAGGCCGACAGGGCTTTCAACAAACATCTACACGTTGCGGGCTTATTCTCTCGGGTACTATCAGGAATATGTTCCTGAAGTGTGGGCGCAGAAGGGAAGCTCCACCGGAGACATCCCACTGTATCTTCTAACCGGAGCTGAGATAGACGTGGTGCTGGACCTCAAGAAGGAACTGATTCCTGCACCTCTGCCGAATGACGTCCACAGTTACCAGTTCAGGATACATGCATACGACCAGGATGGCAAACTCGTGGCAGCAAACATCACTGGAGTGCCTGTGAACACGTCATAC
>JAGTQV010000028.1:0-10157 GCA_018397035.1 Candidatus Bathyarchaeota archaeon
CGATATCTGTTGGCGAGCAGAGTTGGATCGATGACCATGATGAGGTCTGGGTTGTAGATCTTGCTGTGAATCTCTATAGGGCTCTTTGAGATCCTGGTGAAGCCTGTCATTGGGGCGCCGATCCTCTCAGGCCCAAACTCCGGGAATGCCTGTATATGTTTTCCCTCCATCATCGCCGCCAAGCCTAAGAGTCGACTGACAGTTATCACTCCTTGACCTGCTCTCCCATGCCATCTTACTTCATACATAGAGACAACACCATAACAGAAGCCTGGCTGTGCAGGGGAAAAGTGCAGCCAGTATCTTCTGCCACTCACCTACTATTCTTGAACAGTCTCGGATGGTGAGTTCGGACAAGAGGGATATAAGATTAGCCGTTCAGAGGCATATCACTCAGCAGGTTCGAACTGCTCCTTTGGAGCTCCGCATAGCGGACATACCCAGTCAGCGGGCAGAGACTCAAAGGAAGTCCCGGCTGGGATGCCTCCGTCAGGGTCGCCGACACCGGGATCATAGATGTATCCACAGAGGATACACCTGAACTTCTGAGGCAAACTCACCCCTCCAATGTTTCTATGCATATCACTTACTACAGAGTTAAGTCTTGTGAACGGGATCCAGCCTAGGCGTCTAATAGCTACGATCACCTTAAGTCTGGTTCGCCGAGGTTGTGTTTGCTTCCTGACTGACCGAAGGTATCAGCCTGTCTTTCATCCAAGCATTGAGGCTCTTGATAAACTCAGACGCGCAGGAACCGTTAATCACTGAACCTATGCTTATATTAGGATCAGTTATCTTCCTAGGGGGCCACTCATGACAAGGCAGGATCTTTCGAAGACAAAGACTCTGGTCAGCCGCAAGATCGACTCAATAGCGCCATGGATCAAGGAGATCAGTCACATCATCTCTAGGAATCCGGAGATCGGACTAGTGGAGCATAAAGCAGTCGCACTTCTAACTTCTGAGCTTGAGAAGAACGGATTCAATGTTGAGAGGGGTGTGGCAGGATTATCTACCGCATTCAAGGCTTCGAAGGGTAAGGCGGGAGAGCCGGCTGTCGGCTTGATAGCTGAGTACGATGCTTTACCAGAGATAGGTCATGCCTGCGGACATAACATCATAGCGGCGAGTGCGCTTGGAGCAGCCGTGGGCGTGTCGGACTTACTTGAGGAGGTTGGTGGGAGGATCGTTGTCGTAGGCACACCGAATGAGGAGGGTACTGTCGCCAGCGGGAGGGGTTTGACTGACCTTGAATCACAGATCAGAGGCAAGGTCAAGATGGTTGCTGAAGGCGCCTTCAACGACATCGACGCTGTAATCGAGATTCATCCCTACACCAAGACCACTCTGGACGCGAGCTTCCTCGCACTAAGGCCTGTCAAGATAGCTTTCAGGGGAAGACCTGCTCACGCTGCAGCCGCGCCTGAAAAGGGGATAAACGCACTAGACGCGGTAATCCTTACCTTTGACGGGATAAATGCGCTCCGGCAGCATCTCAGAAGCGACGCAAGGATCCACGGGATCGTAACTGAGGGTGGGGAGGCCCCTAACATCATCCCTGAGAGAGCCTCAGCCCTATTCTATCTCAGAGCCGCAGACAAATACTACCTCGACGAAGTCCTCATCAAGGTGAAAAGATGTGCTGAGGGGGCTGCATTAGCCACCGGCGCCAGCCTGAGCTTCCAGGAGAGCTCTTACGCTCTATCGAACATGTTGTCGAACAGCATACTATCCAAGATCTTCAAGGAGAACCTGAGCTGCCTAGGTGAGAGGGTGGAGGAGCTTGATCAACATGAACACTTAGGCTCCTCAGACATAGGTAATGTAAGCCAGGTGGTTCCGACGATACACCCGCTGATACGGGTCGGGTCGAATGACTTGGCGATTCATTCCCGGGAGTTCGCGGAGGCATCTGTCTCTGAGAGTGGAGATCGAGCCTTGATACTGGCGTCCAAGGCGATCGCCTTCACCTGTCTAGACCTATTCGCCCAGAAAGAGCTATTCACCGAGATGAGGATGGAGCTGCGGAGGGCGATTCAGAACTAGTGACCTCCAAGGCACTCCTCGACTACCCTCCCTATTCGCTCCAGAGCTTTACTTATGTTCTCTTTAGAGTTGGCGAAGGAGAGCCTGATGTTTCCCTCCCCCAGCTGCCCGAAGGCTACTCCAGGGACTGTGGCGACCATTGCCTTCCTCAAGAGCAGCTGAGCCAGCTCCATGGAGGATAGTCCGAGCTTCTCGATGCTCGGGAACGCGTAGAATGCGCCTTTCGGGGTTCTGCAGGAGAAACCTTTGATCTCGTTAAGCCCGGCTGTGATCAGGTCTCGCCTCTGCCTGAATTCCTCAACCATCTCTCTGACGCATCCTTGGGGTCCCCTCAAAGCGGCTATCGCGGCTTTCTGCGCTATCGAGCTGGGACACCAGATCGTATGCTCGCTTACCCCGCGGATCTTTGCGATAAGGCCGCTCTCCCCCGCGGCGTACCCAACCCTCCAACCCGTCATAGCATAGGTCTTCGAGAAGGAGTTTATCGTGAGTGTCCTCTCAGCCATCCCTGACAGGCTGGCGAAGCTTACGTGGTGGTAGTTACCGTAAAGGAACTTCTCATAGACCTCATCCGAGATCACGGTCAGATCGTTGTTCTCCGCGAACGCAGCGAACTCCTCCAGATCCTCCATTGTGAGGATCGAGCCTGTTGGGTTCTGAGGTGTATTAATCAGAAGGACCTTCGTCCTATCGCTAACCTTCATCTGGAGTTTATCGAGATCCGGTTTGAAATCCTCCTCTTCCATCAGCTCCAACGCGACGGCTCTGCCACCTGCAAGAATGATGTCCCCCCAGTACTGTGGCAGGCACGGCTCTGGAACTATGACCTCGTCGCCAGGATCGATCAATGCTTGGAACGCACAGTAGAGAGCATTGTAACCTCCGGAGAGTACACAGACCTCATCCTCCGGGTCTGCGTCTATATTGTTGTCGCGCTTAAGTTTCTCAGAGATCGCCTCCCTCAGCTCGAAGAATCCACCTGGAGGGGTATAATGAGTAAACCCCTCCTCGATCGCTTCTTGAGCTGCCTCAACGATGTGCTTTGGGGTCCTGAAGTCAGGTTCCCCTACATGTAGGTGCATAACATCCTCCCCTGAACGCTGCAGCTCAACCGCTTCAGCGAAGAACTCCGCGAAGGCGGTCGGTTTCAGCTCCTGTGATCTCTTTGAGAGACTCTTCACGCCCCCACCCTTCTCCATGCCGCTTCTCATCCATGATCTTTGGGTGCTGCTTCAAGGCCTCATCTGACATCATAATAACATAGATAAATGATTCTCACAGAATTCGCTTCGGCCTTGGGGAAGATATATAAGCGGTGGGAGCTGTCTTCTGGTCCAAAACCAGAGGTGTGAGAATGCCAACGGTTACGGTTGATAGTGCTAAGTGTAACGGTGATAGCACGTGCGTCAGCGTCTGTCCGGTCTCAGTCTTCGAGATGCAGAACGGGAAGGCTGCTCCTGTAAATCAGGACGCCTGTATAGTCTGCCGTGCGTGTGAGACGCAGTGTCCGACTCAGGCAATTACTGTGAAGGAGTAGCTGACCTCCGGGTCGATAGTGGAACTTCAGCACTGACTATGGACATGACTATTCTGCTGATGGAGTCTCTCTCCTCAGCAGTGAATGGTCTGAGGTTAGCGTCTAGGGGTGGCAGATTCCTCAGAGACTCAGCGACACCTCCCAGATACTTCTGAAGTTGCCTGTGCGACTCCCCCAAGTCCTCTATTCTCTCTCTGACCTCCTCAGCCTCATTTCTGTATCCTAATGTTTCGAGTACGGCTAGCTTCAAGGCATAGTTCTGCAGGAGCCAGGCCAACAAGTTGTCATCTATCTCTTCGTGGATATGGATGTGATGATCCTCGCGGCTGAGGCTCTTCATAAATGAAGATAGGAAGTCCTTCAGGAACCTCTGATGCATCATCAGGCTTGCGTAGTAGTCCTCATGCAGGGTGTTCAGGACTTGGCCTGTCAAGTCTGCCGGTGGGCCCTCAACCTCGATCGCAGGTAGACCCATCAGGTGAAGCTTCAGGTGGCAGAGCTCGTGTATGAGAAGACTCTGACTCAGATTCTTTCTGTACTCTACCGAGTAGTCGAAGATCAACCCTTCTTCCTGACTCGGCCTATAGGATACTAGGATTGAGTGGACAGGGGTCTTCTTGCTCTTCACTAGTCTGACTCCTACTGTATCCGGAATTTCAAGTGCCTCCAGCGCTGATAGAAGAATTCGCTCGTCCTTCAAGTTGCATCTGCCTCAGAACTCTAAGGATCCGCTCGGGAACTTTCTCTCTTGTAGCCTATAATGTTGCTCTTGTAGGTTGGTTTAGGGGACGATCCGTCTCGGCACATTCGACGTAGGGTCATGGGACAATAGGCGTCGTATGTGTTCCAGGGACCACTTTTTGACGGTAAGCGTTGTCGCTCCCATTGTGAAGTCGTAGTCGAATCCGCCGCCGCTGCTTTGAGAGTGATGGCCGCCAAGAAACTCGGCAAAGACCTTGAACCTTAGGCTGTGTGCCTGAGGCCCATGCCCTGATCGAGGGGCGGCAGATCAAATGATTGGAGCCTCGAGACTCAAGCTGGCGCTCTCTCTGCGAGGCCTACCCCCCATATTGAGGTGGAAGGGGTTGGTCTGTTCTTTATGGGGACGGAGAGACCGGTCGCTTAAGAACTCAATCTTTCCCGTGGAGAACAGGTCTGAAATGCGGCAGGAGGGTTTTCACCAGCCTTGAGATGGAATGGTGAGCTCTCTTTCGCAGTCTCCTCGCACTATCACATTCCTACCGTCTATCTCAACTTTCGGCAGCGGTATGACGAAGTCTTGGTGGAGGTCCGCTTTGATCTGTCCACCGATATGGTAGTTGCTTCCGACGGCAATGTGGACTGTTCCTCTGATCTTCTCAGCTTCGAGAATGTTGTCAAACCTTCTAGCGTTCGGGTTCGTTCCGATGCCGAACTCGGCAAGGTTCCTTCTGGATACGTATGGCTCACGATCCTCCGTATGCTTGAGGAGTCCTCTAAGCCAGGCTCCAACCGCACCGCCACCGGACACCTTGACCAATTCTCCATTTCTGAAAACTAATCCCATCTCCTTCTTCAGGCCGGGAAAACATCCTGGTTCAATAACTACAGAACCCTCTCCAGACCCCTCAAGCGGGGCTGCGTAGGCCTCTCCTGCTGGCAGATTCCCCCAGCTCCCACGCTCAGTGAGCAGTCCAGTGTCAGCCTGAACCCGCCGACCCTCAAGACTGAGAGTCAAGTCTGTGCCGGCTTCGGTTCGGATCCTCACCCTCCGCGCTCCTGTGAGGTTCTCCGCCAACTTGAAGGTCTCAAACTCGATCCTCTGGTAGTCTGCGGTCATCGGTCCCCCTGGATAGAACATATATTCCAAGACTCCAGGCATGCTCGCTACTCTCGATCCAGCCTCTGTGGCAGCCTTCCTCGCATCAGTGTGGCTTATGGAGTAGGTAGTCACAGCGAGGACGACATCAGATCCCGCCATATGCTCCCTGACATCTCTTCCTGGCTCTGCGGAATGCCTTCCGACAGAGGGATACGTTTGGAACACAATGTCTGATATAGGATGCTCTGTTTCGGCGATCTCGACTATAGCCTTGGCGAGGAGGTTCCTCTTTACCATATCCTCAAGCTTCTCAGGTGTCTGGCTTCTCCACTCATCCGCTGTAGGCACGTCTGTGATGATGAGGAGAGTCTCGCCTCGACGTAGCTGCATGTTACGTCTAAGTATGGCCTTGACCCCTCCACGAATCTTCGAACGCTCAATCATCAGTGCCGCAACACTCCAACCGCCTTAGACCTGAGACTTTTCTCCAGATTTTGACGCATTCGGAAGGCTGAGGAAGCTAAAGGAATACGCTTACTCAATCTGGAGACCCATGTCTGCTCCGCCTTATCATTGAGGTTGCACTACGGGCTGTGTGGGCGAGCTCTAGCCTCTTCCAGAAGGCCACCGCGGCAACTGCGCAGATGATCACAGTGAATAGATAGAGTCTTGTGAGGCTGAGAGTCCAGACAGCAGCGATGGTTCTCGGTCCATGCATTATGATGCTAGCTTGACTGGAATGTGAGCTGGAATCACCAGTCCAGTGTGAGAAGACGTAGTCGACACCAAACCAGCCTAAGATGCCTGCAGGGACTGTTTGAGACTCGACCGAGAAGTCTGCGGTGGAGTCAGCGTCGTACCACCCGCCTCCAACACCTTTTCCGAACTGAGTCTGGACAGTGAGCAGGTATTGCCTAGACCATTCAGCGTGAATCTCCTTTGGGGCATCCATGAGCAGAGACTCCGTCGGCTCAGAGGTTGAGAGTGCACCTCTCCAGTGACTGAAGACTAGCCTTGAGCCAGAGGTCTCCCCTGACGGAGTGACTGCTGAGACAATGACTTGGCTGTCTTCATCATACCAGCCACTGGCGGGGCTGACTTCCCCATAATTCGGATTGATGGAGAGGTAGTATTGCCTCCTCCATTCAGCAATCACTCTCATAGGGCTGTTGACAGTCAAGGTTGTAGTAGATGACTCGTCTGAGTGGTCTCCGCTCCATCGAGAGAAAACATACCTGACACCATTCCCAGCGTCATAAGGCGTTTTGACTGAGAGTGTTGCCTTTGAGCCTGAATCGTACCACCCTCCACCAGAAGGATTTCCCATGTCAGACTCGACTCTAAGGTAGTACTGGTCCCTCCACACAGCCTCGACTATCTTCGGTGAGTCCATGAAGACGGCGTTTTCAGGATTATCAGGGCTGCCTCTTAGAGGTCCGCCCCTCCACTCCTCAAACCTGTGCCTGAGAGTTGTGCCGGAGTCCCAGATATCCTCGACGATTAATGGAGCCCATGAGCCGGCTATCTGCCACCCAGATCCGACCGGGTTTCCATACTCTGACAGTACATGCAGGTAGTAGAGAGTGTAGTAGGTGAAGGTGTATGAGCCGCTCGATGTGAAGGTCTTACTGCTCGTTGGGGTGTAGAATGCGACCCCGCCGCCAGCCGAGCTTCCTGCTGGAGTCCAAGCGTAGTTGTAGTACGTCTCGGGAACATACTTCTGGACTGATACTGTCGCAGAATTATCAAAGTCTACTGTGAAGCTTCCACCACTAGATACTGACGTGATGAAGGAGCCGTTAACGTAGACTCTTGTTGAGAATACTGAGGGCAGGCCCTGGATCGATATGGTGATCTGCTTCGTCGCAGCTGCTGACGTTTCTATCATGCCTGAGGAGGCGGCGAGTAACAGCACCAACACTAAGGCTGCGTCTAGGCTCCTCCTGTCAGGAGCTGAAAGATACTGACGGAGCCTTTCAAGTCTCAATTCAAGTTCAACTCGAAGTCTCTCAGACCAGGGCTGCAGCGACTGCTTAATTTAGAGTGTTTGAGGTCAATTCCTCTTTATAGGCGTTTTCTGCTGGCCGATAGGGTGGCTTTGCAGCAGCTACTCTCACCACGGTTGATATTTCATTCTAAAGTTGAAACTAGAAAGCTTTATTTCAGGAGATCCCAATCTAGAGCGGCACTCCAAGACATTGCTGAAGAGCTTCCGGTGAGATACTTGTTCAAGCCCGGAAAGATCGCGCGTATCGCAGGCCCAGTAGTCGTCGCTAGGGAGATGCTCGGATCTTTGATGTATGAACTTGAATGGATCGGCGACGCAGGCCTCATCGGAGAGGTCATACGGGTTGAGGGCGACAGAGCGACCATCCAAGTCTACGAGGAGACGACTGGAATCAAGCCTGGAGAGAAGGTGGAGAGAACAGGCAAGCCTCTTTCCGTCGAGCTTGGGCCTGGGATAGTAGGGCAGACATATGACGGAATCCAGAGGCCTCTACCGGTAATCCGAGAACTCTCAGGAGACTTCATAGAGAGAGGAATTACTGTCACACCACTTGACCGCAGGAAGAGGTGGAGGTTCACCCCAGCCCAGAGCGAGGGCGCAACCGTTCAGGCCGGAGACATCTTGGGCACAGTCAAGGAGAGCGTACTCGTCGAACATAAGATCTTGGTGCCTCCGGGAGTATCTGGCACTGTAAAGAGCATTGCCTCTGAGGGAGAGTATACTGTCGAGGATGAGATCTGCTTGATCACGGGACGTGCCGGGAATACGGCGGCCAAACTCATGCACACATGGCCTGTAAGGACGCCGAGGCCATTCAAGAGAAAGGTCCCCTCAGACACACCTTTGGTCACAGGCCAGAGGATAATAGACTTCCTCTTCCCGATAGCAAAGGGTGGAACCGCAGCCATCCCAGGAGGCTTCGGAACAGGCAAGACCGTGATGCAGCACCAACTCGCCCAATGGGCTGACGCAGACGTGATAGTCTATGTGGGCTGCGGTGAGCGAGGCAACGAGATGGCTGAGGTCCTCGAGCGATTCCCAGAACTGAAGGATCCCCGTTCTGGACAGCCGCTGATGGCTCGAACGATCCTCTTCGCTAACACTTCGAATATGCCGATAGCCGCCAGGGAGGCGAGCGTCTACACAGGCATGACTGTAAGCGAGTACTTCAGGGATATGGGTTACGACGTCGCCTTGATGGCTGACTCAACATCAAGATGGGCTGAAGCCCTGAGAGAGATCTCAGGCAGACTCGAGGAGATGCCTGGGGAGGAAGGGTACCCAGCATACCTCGCCTCAAGACTAGCAGAGTTCTATGAGCGGGCAGGGAGAGTGGAGGTTCTGGGCAGCAGACCTGATCTCGGCTCGGTCTCGGTCGTAGGCGCGGTCTCACCCCCAGGCTCAGACTTCTCCGAGCCGGTTACACAGAATACACTCCGTATCGTGAAGGTCTTCTGGGCCCTCGACAAGGCTCTAGCTGAGAGGAGGCACTTCCCAGCCATAAGCTGGCTGACGAGCTACTCACTATACTTCGACTCGCTCGAGAGATGGTACACGGGCAATGTTGGAAAGGAGTGGGTCGAACTCAGACGTGAGGCCATGCAGATACTGCAGAGGGATGAAGAGCTCCGTGAGATAGTGATGTTGGTCGGCCCAGACGCCCTCTCTGAAAGCCAGAGGGTCACCTTGGAGGCTGCGAGAATGCTCAAGGAGGACTTCCTCATGCAGAGCGCAGTCCACCCTACCGACAGCTTCTGCTCCATCAAGAAGAGCTTCTGCATGATGAAGGTGATAATGAGCTTCTACCATGCGATGTCCAAGGCGACTGAGAGCGGACTGCCCCTACAGAGGATACTAGAGCTCCCGGTGAAGGAAGAGATATCGAGGATGAAGATACAACCTTCTGAGGGCTTCGAGTCTTTCGCAGATGAGCTCATCGATAGGATCGATCAGCAGTTCAGCCAGCTCTCATCCCAGCTCCTCGCCACAGCAGGTGTGAGGTAGATGTCAACAGTAACTGGAAGAGAGTACAGCACTGTAAGCCAGATATCAGGCCCTCTGCTCTTCGTCAAGGCGGTTAGAGGTGTCGGGTACGGTGAGGTGGCCAAGATAACGACTCCGACCGGTGAGGAGAGGAGGGGGCAGGTCCTCGAAGTCGGTGAGGACATCGCGGTCGTTCAGGTCTTTGAGGGAACATCGGGCTTGGATATCCCGACGACGAGGGTTGCCTTCAACGGGGAGACTATCAAGCTTCCAGTCTCCTCAGACATGCTCGGGCGGATCTTCGATGGAAGCGGTGAACCGATCGATGGTGGGCCTAGGATAATCCCTGAAGACTACCTAGACGTCCACGGCGCACCGATCAACCCCTATGCGAGAGAATACCCTAGGGACTTCATACAGACAGGAATCTCAACAATAGACGGTATGAATACCTTGGTGAGGGGGCAGAAACTCCCGATCTTCTCCGGGTCAGGCCTACCGCACAACATGATCGTGGCGCAGATCGCACGTCAAGCAAGAGTCAGAGGGACCGTAGAGCCGTTCACAACTGTCTTTGCAGCCATGGGGATAACAGCTGATGAGGCACAGTTCTTCAGGGAGGATTTTGAGAGGCAGGGCGCATTTGAGCATGTCACGCTATTCGTGAATCTTGCAGAGGATCCGGCTATAGAGAGGATACTCACCCCGAGAATAGCTCTGACGGCTGCTGAGTTCTTCGCCCACAGACTAGGGATGCACGTCCTGATAATACTGACAGATAT
>JAGTQV010000028.1:10174-15760 GCA_018397035.1 Candidatus Bathyarchaeota archaeon
CTCTGAGGGAGATCTCCGCGGCCAGGGAGGAGGTCCCTGGGAGGAGAGGATACCCCGGCTACATGTATACAGATCTCTCAACGATCTATGAACGTGCAGGCAGGACACATGGGAGCAAAGGCTCAGTCACCCAGATGCCCATCCTGACGATGCCGCACGACGATATGACACACCCGATACCAGACCTCACAGGCTACATAACTGAGGGACAGATAATAGTTGACAGAGGATTGTACAGGAGAGGCATATACCCGCCGATAGACGTCTCCCCCTCACTCTCGAGGCTGATGAAGGAGGGGATAGGGAAGGGCAGGACGCGTGAAGACCACCGGGAGGTCTCGGACCAACTGTACTACGCCTATGCTGAAGGCAGGGGATTCAGAGATCTCGTTGCGGTTATCGGTGAGGAAGCCCTCTCTTCAAGAGACAAGATGTACCTGAGATTCGCGGACGTTTTCGAGAGAAGATTCGTGGCGCAGGGAGTTTACGAGAATAGGGAGATCGAGGAGACACTGGATCTGGGTTGGGAGCTTCTCGCAGCACTCCCTGAGAGCGAGCTGAAGAGGATAGATCCGGAGACTATCAGGGTCTACCACCCCAAGTACAGAGCCAAGACCTGAGGGACGCAGATGTCAGAGCAGCTGATGAATATCCGCCCGACGAGGATGGAGCTGCTTGCCCTCAGGAAGAGAATGGAGATTGCGGAGAGGGGGAGGGAGCTACTCAGAGAGAAGCTTGACGCACTCATGATGGAGTTCTTCGAGTTCATCAGGGAGATCTCTGCCTTGCGGGCGAAGGCCCAAGAGTCTCTTGCTGCAGCCTACAACGCCTTCTCTGAGGCACAGATGTTGATGGGATACAATACTCTCGAGGGCTTTGCCCACGGTGTCGAGGACAGGTTCGACGTCGTCGCCAAGACACGAAGCGTGATAGGGGTGTCGATACCAAGCATCCAAGTTGAGGTTAGACCGTTAGTCACCTACCCGTACAGTATCATAGACACATCTGCCAGACTGGACGAGGCGACTATGGCAATGGTCGAGGCTATCAGGATGCTTGCAGAGCTGGCAGGGATCGAGACCGCTGTGAAGAAGCTCGCTGTGGCGATAGCCTCTGTCAAGAGGAGAGTCAACAGTCTCGAGTATGTGATAATCCCGAGGATGGACAGTACGATACGGTTCATAAGGATGTATCTTGAGGAGAGGGAGAGAGAGGATTTCTTCCGGCTGAAGAGGATAAAGGGGAGATTGGAGAGCGGGGCCTAGACCTTCTTCTTCAGAGAGACTATCGCCTGGGCCAAGTCCCCTGCAGAAGCCTCAAGAGCCTTCCTAGCCTCTTCTATAGAGACTTCAGCCTGCTGAGCCACGATCTCAACATCACCCTCAGGGATGGGGGGTGCAGTCTCTGCTGAAGACTCCTCCCTGATCGTTCCACCGGCGATCTGGAATATTGTCTGGCCCTGCATCACAATAGACATGACGGTGGGCGCATCTATCACCAGCCTCCTATCGCCGGTTCTGATCGTTACCTCCCTAACATCCTCTATCGTCTTCGTCTCCATTCCCATCCGCTGCATCATACGGATAGCGTCTCTCCCAGAAGGGATGCCCCTCATAGACCTGAATGCTCTGTGAGCCAAGCTCTCACCACTCTGAACGGTCAAATTCAGCTTTTCCCGAAGATCTTGCCGACGTCTCTGAAAAAGTTTGTTTCAAGTTCTCTTCTGTTCGGAGCGCTATGCAAGCGGGGGACTCATAAAAAACGTTTATTCTGGAAGCTTCTGGATGATCTTCTAGGCGAATACTCTTGATAGCAAGCGAATTCATCAAGATGCAAGTCTACGCGTCGGGAATGCAGGTGATGGGGAAGATAAGAGATCTAGTCGTAGACCCTGAGAGATATGCCCTAACAGGTTTCGTTGTTGAAGTCGAGAGAGACGTCGCAAAGAGGCTTGGAGTCAAGTTCATGGTGAGGAAGGCGAAATTCCGGGTTCCCGCATCGGCAGTCGAGAAGATAGGCGACGCCGTAGTCTTGAAGCTCAGTCTCAGCGAACTTGCTGGAAATATTCAGAAGGTCTAGAAGATAAAGACACGTTAACATCCCCGCGATCTGCAGATGTGGCGATAGCCCCCTAGATGATCTGTCACCTCTTCAACTGCCCGACGCCCCTCCTCACCTTTACAGCCACACCCAACTTGAAACACTCCATCTCCTCACCGCTCAGGACAGCTCTCCCAACAGCAACGAGTCTACCCTTCTCGTCCACTACTATCACCTCATTCTGAGGTCTGATAGCTTGATCCGCTGCCAGAATGTGTTTTGCAAACAGATTCCTTCCAGACTTGATGAACTCCTCAAACCCTTCCCTGACCGTCGCTCTGAGAGGCGTCTTCTCCCCCAGCTTCCTCAGAAGCCGCTCGGCGCCATGCAGGGCGAGGCTTATCAGTCCGTCGCTGCTCCTGAGGGTTGCAAGATGCATGTCCTTGAGGTAGACCATCTTGATCTTCCCGGTCCTTGGAGACCTAGTGACCATCACACCTTTTGGGAATAGTGCCTCGCCGACAGAACGTCCAAACTGATAGTCGGCTATAGCCCTGATCTTCCGCAACTCTAAGAGACTCGGCCTCTCCATGTCGATTCGCAAAACCTATAGCCACGCTCACGATTAAAGTTTCAATCACATCCTTGGATGCGTGAAGCATTGAACTGCGAGGTCTGCGGATCCACGATCTACGGGCCGCCCAAGAGGATAGTCGTAGAGAGTTCAAGGCTGCTTGTATGTTCAAGATGCTCGAGTCTCGGTCAGCCTGATCTCAAACGTGAAGAGAAGATCATTTTCTCGACTCGGCAGGCGTCTGGATCCCAAGGCCCCACCAAGACTTCAAAGCCAACCTCAACCCGACTACCAGCAGAGGTTGAGGAGCTTGAGATTGCAGACGATTTCCCTGACTTGGTGAGGAGGGCCAGAGAGAAGAGTAAGATGTCTCAGCAAGACTTGGCCAGAATAGTCAAGGAGCGTCTCTCAATAATTCAGAAGATTGAATCGGGCAAGATGACCCCTGACCTGAAGCTGACCCATGCACTTGAACACGTGTTGAAGGTTAGACTGCTTCAGCCGAGGAGTGAGCCTGAGACCCCGGCTGACAGGTCTGGAAGACCTCGACTCACGATCTCAGATGTAGTCCAGTACAGAAGGAAGGATCAGTAAAATCCAACCATTCAGGACTGGGCAGCTGCAGGCAGGCCCCGAATGAAGGGTTATGCTTGAGAGTCTATGTACTGCGTTGGGGGCACAGACCAAGGGACTTTAGAGTGACGAGCCACGTCGCACTCACAGCCAGAGCCTTCGGCGCTTCAGGCATCATACTCTCAGACAGCGAGGACAGGACAATCGAGAGGACTGTGAGGAGGCTTGTTGAGACTTGGGGGGGCCCATTCAGCGTCAGCATGGGTGTACCATGGATAAGCTTTGTCAAGTCCTGGAGGAGCAGTGGCGGGGTGACGGTGCATCTCACAATGTATGGAGAGAATATTGAGACGAGCGATGTCATCAAACGGATCAAGAATACTAGGAAGGATCTCCTTGTACTGGTAGGGAGCCGGAAGGTCCCTCCAGACTTCTACAGTGAGGATGTCTCAGACTTCAACGTGGCGGTTGGGAATCAACCGCACTCAGAGATCGCTGCACTCGCAGTCTTCCTGGACCGACTATTCGGGGGGAGTGAACTCCGCCGCAGATTCAGAGACTCCACACTGGAGGTGCTGCCGACCAAACGTGGTAAGAGGGTCATCCCGCTGCGGATAGCGCCTGACGATCCAGGGACAGATGAAGACCTCGAGGTCAGAAAAAAAGGAGAAATATAAGTAGATAAGTGCACGGAACCTCTAGTAGCCTAGCAGGCGGTGAGATCCCCCAGAGGTTCCTCATAGAGAGAACCGGTTCGAGATAGATCGAACACCGTCTCAAGTAATCCGTTGAGATGCCCGCTTTGTCGCTCTTCGACGACGAACTGATGAAGATCGCCGGTCTACTTGGAGAGGAGGACGCGGTCAAGATAGTGAGATCTCTAGCCAAACTCAAGGAGGCCACTGAGGATGTCATCGCAAACGACTCAGGCGTCCGCCTTAACATCGTCAGAAAGGTCCTGTACAAGCTATACGACAAGACTTTGATCTCGTGCAGGAGGGTGAGGGATGAAAAGACGGGCTGGTACGTCTTCTACTGGAAACTCCAACCTGACCAGCTCGACGCGTTTGTTCGCAGCAGGAAGAGGAGAACGCTTGAGAAACTGAAGACTCGCCTAGAGTATGAGAAGACTCACACCTTCTTTGTATGCAACAAGTGTGGGAATATCCGGCTTCCTTTCGAGGAGGCTATAGAGTCAGCCTTCAGATGTCCTAAGTGCGGCGGTCAATTTGTGGAGAGTAAGAATGAGAGGATAATTGAGGAGCTGGAGAAACTGATCACTCGACTCGAGGCTGAACTCAAGGTCTAGAGAGAAGTCCAAGGCGATGGCAGTCCGCATACCTTTCGGCGTCAGCCAGCATATGCAGGAGTCTGAGCCGCAGAACATATTAACCATTACAGAAGGAGAACTGGGAGGATGCTCATTCGAAGACTGTGGAGTGTGCAGGTTGGGAGACAGAGAGATCCTTCAGAAGATCGTACAGAGTCTCGCAGACCTCGATTCTGACGGGCTACAGAAGGCGGTTGAAGAGGCACTACGAAAAGGCGTCTCGCCACAGGAGATAGTCAGGGAAGGAATGAGCAGAGGGATGGCTATCGTCGGCGAGAGGTATGAGAAGGGTGACTACTTCCTCTCGGAACTCATAATGGCCGGGGTCACGATGAAGGAGGGGATGGCCTTGGTTGAGCCCCATCTGAAGGGCAGGATGGGTGAGACTAGAGGGAGAGTAGTGATCGGGACTGTTGAGGGGGACCTCCACGACATTGGAAAGAACATAGTTGCAACCATGCTCAGGTCAGCTCAGTTCGACGTCTACGACCTGGGTGTTGATGTACCGCCAAAGGTCTTCGTCGAGAAGACGAGGGAGCTGAAACCTGACATAGTAGCACTCTCAGCGCTCCTCAGCGTTACAATCAGCAAAGTCAAGGAGACTATAGATGCACTCAAAGAATCATCCCTCAGGGGGAGTGTGAAGGTCTTGGTTGGTGGAAGCTGCCTGAACGAGAAGATCGCTGAGAGGGTTGGTGCAGACGCCTTCGGCCGTGACGCTTGGGATGGTGTCGTCAAGGCTAAGCAGCTCCTCTAATTGTTGGGGAGGCTCAACCCTCAGCGAAACCTTTCGCACAGACCTCCAGGCATGAGGCTGCAAGGCCTATTCTAAGACTTTATCCGCTCCTATTCAAGAAGAATAGGAAGGGTCGAGAATGACTGGTCGGGAGCTATCGATAGTACTGGCCGCACCCCGGAGAATAGAGCCCAGAGAGTTTGAGATGCCCTCGATCGGGCCGGAGGGGTTGCTGTTGAAGATCGAGGCTGTCAGCATCTGCGGCTCTGATGCAGAGAGGTATGTGGGGGTGAGGTTCGGAGGGGTCCTAGCGACGCCCTTCCCCATAATTAT
>JAGTQV010000028.1:15772-17136 GCA_018397035.1 Candidatus Bathyarchaeota archaeon
AGTTGGTAGAGTCCACCAGGTCGGTGGAGAGGCTTCAGAGTACTACAGGGTGAAGGTTGACGACAGGATCGTTGTGGAGCCTTACATTCCATGTGGAAGATGCCGCTACTGCTTGACCGGAAACTACTCGATATGCATCAACAATCGATGCTACGGCGTGAACATCTCCTGCTCAGAGCCGCCTCATCTTTGGGGTGCATACGGCCAGTACATGTACGTCGCCCCCTATTCCAGAGTTCACAAGATATCGCCTAGAGTTCCTAGGGAGGAAGCATGCCTCTCATCCGTAATAGGCAACGGGCTGAGGTGGGCATGCACGAAAGGTGGTGTTCAACCAGGAGACGTCGTAGTCGTGGTCGGGCCGGGGTCTCAGGGCCTAGCCGCCGTCATGGCTGCTGACCATGCCGGCGCAGGAAAGATAATCCTAGCCGGCACATCCGCTGACAAGAGGAGGCTTGAGCTCGGCAAGGAGTTCGGAGCCGACTACACGGTCAACGTCGATGAGAGACCGATCTTCGAGAGCGTTTCAGAGTTCACTTCTGGAGAGATGAGTGACGTGACTATCCTCACTACAGGTTCGGTTAAGGCCATCTCAGAAGCAACCAGACTCGTAAGGCCCCTCGGCACAGTAGTTATCCCCGGCCTCACCGGCGGAGAGACTGTACCTTTACAGACTGACGAGATCGTTACAAAAGAGCTCAGGATCTTAGGTGGGCTCGGTCAGGCATGGAATGTGGAGGCGGCTGTGAGGCTGCTGGAGGAGCAGAAGTATCCGGTGAGAAAGATGGTCACACATACTCTACCTCTGGAGGAGGCTGAGAGAGGCTTGAAGTTGGCTGCAAACGAGATTGAGGGTGAGGAGCCGATCAAGATTGTCCTCATCCCATAGAAGAGGTCTCCCTGATACTGAGGAGGCTCTGAACTTTCTCAGGGAGTGCCAATGTAATAGAAAGATCTTTAAGCATTCCTTGGTGGTGGCGAAGACCGCTTCAAGACTTGTTGAGGATCTGCTTGACAGGGGGATTAAAGTCGATAGGGGACTAGTGTGGGCAGGGGCGCTCCTGCATGATGTTGGACGCGCAGTCACCGCGGATGCAAAGCATGGTGCAGAGGGGGCAAGACTCCTGAGAGAGGCAGGTTTCACCGAGGAGCTCGCAAGGATAGTGGAGAGGCATGTCGGCGCAGGGATACCGATTGCCGAGGCGGCTGACATCGGCCTCTATCCGAAGAACTATCTTCCTGAGACCCTTGAGGAGAAGATAGTCTGCTACGCGGACAAGCTGGTCAGCGGCACCAAGGTCACCGGCATAGACTATGCGGTCAGGTCGCTCGCTGAGAGGCTAGGTCCAGACCACCCCTCAGTA
>JAGTQV010000029.1 GCA_018397035.1 Candidatus Bathyarchaeota archaeon
GTCGCGGAAGACGTCACGCCTGTACTTGGGTGTGAACTGCAGATGGAAGTTAGCCTCGCCGAGGCTGTGGGCTGACCTGACCAACTCCATTCCATGACACCTCCTCGCCGGCGAGGAGAGGCCGGAATACGCTCCGCTACCCGCTGGGAGCGAGGAAAGCCTCCCAGATAGAAGTATCATGGGAAGAATAGAAAAGAGCACCCATCCTCAGGCTGAAGCCAGAGGGATTCAATCAACAGCTAAAGTCTTTTGAAGACACCTGATCGACTTTTGACCACGAAGGCTATCAGGAAGGGGGCAGTGTGAGATAGAGAAGATAGTTGACTCGACTGGAGTCGAGTCTCGATTAGTCAGTGAGTGCAGATGAAGCCCTAAGCTGAATGCACGTTGGTGGACATCGCTACCGGCACGAGTTATAGCGTATGGAATCCTCATAAACGTATTCTATTCGTTCACCCATTAGATTCAAACCATGCTGTTTTAGCACGCGCTCCTTACCATTGGACCCCAGTCTCTGCCTGAGAGAAGGCTTTTGCAGCAACAACGTGATTTTCTGGGCAAGTCCAATCGGATCGCCAAACCGCACTAGGAAACCGTCCACCCCATTGTTTATGACGTTTGGAATTGCGCCGATATCGGCTCCGATCACTGGTTTGCCCCTGACCCATGCCTCTAAGTATACAAGGCCATAGGCGTCAGTTCTTGACGGCATGACAAAAATGTCACAGGCGTCGAAGGCATCCCTCTTCTCCTGACCGTCTAACCATTTCAGATCAAGTATATTTTCGAGGTGCAACCACTTTTTCTCGGCAGTCCAGAGTCTACTCGGTTGGCCCATGGCCACCAAAATCACATCACGGAAACACTTCTGAATCAAATTCATGGCTCTCAGAAGTTGTATCGCTCCTTTATCCAGAGTCTTTGGTGCTGCGTAGAGCACGATCTTCTTCCTTTCTAGACCATATTTTTCCTTGAATCTTTCTCCGTTGGCGTTTTTCCATTCTTCTAGATCGATGCTTAATGGCACGACAAAGGTTCTTTGAGGTGCAGCTCCGAGTTCAATAAGCTTGTTTCTTTCCATTTGCGTCATTGCTATCACTCCATCACAATCTTCAAGTATTCTTCTCAGGTATATATTGTAGTACATGGGAACAGGTATATGGAAAAAGGGTGTGACGACAAGTGGCAAACGATTTCTACGTGTTGCCAGCCAAGAGATCCATACGTGAACCAATGGGAATGGTGTGGCATGAACAACATCATATGTTGCCGAGCGAATGTGAAAGTATAGGCCGGGTACAAGGGGCCCACTAGATAGAACATCAAGTAGTTCATTAGAAACGTGAAAGATTTGCAAGAATCGAAGAAGCCAACTCACAGGGTACAATATCTCGAAACGTCTTATTCTGACTCCATCCAGTGACGTGATTTTCTCTCTCAACCTGCAAGAGGGATCAACATAGCTCTTGCGCGTGTTCGACGTAAGTATTGTCACCTCGTGTTTCTTGCCTAGAACTTTCGAAAGATTCAGCATGTATCTTTCGGAACCGGTAAGAGGGGCAGGTTCGGACCGCTGAACGACATGAGCTAAGTTGAGGTTGCCCACCGTTATCACCTAGATCAAGAACGAGGTATCCACAAAATAGCGCTTGTTACTGACCTTAGCAGCCACATTAGATTGGACATTAGCATGACCTCGCTGTATCGCCACATTCCTAATTCTCAATGACTCAAAACTGGCTGATGAAGTCTCCGAGAAGTGTTCACCTGAACAATTCAATGTTCTCCGTGAACCATCTAACAAGTCTCTTGACCCCTTCCCTAGGGCCTATGATGGGCTCCCATTTCAGCATCTTTCGTGCCCTGCTTATGTTTGAGACGTAAACCTTCTGGTCGGCCGGTCTCCAGTCAGAAAAGGATATGTTTGGTCTAGATCCTACAAATTCTTCAATTAGATCGAGAAGTTCCAATATTGAAAGTGTGTTGGTGGGTCCACCTCCTATGTTGAAGACCTCACTCCGTATATTGCTACTTAGGAACAGATCTAGGGCTCTCACTAGATCGCTAATGTACAATACGTCTCTTACCTGCTTTCCATCCCCAAAAATAGTAATCTGCCTGCTGGTGAGCGTAGCAAGCACAAACCAAGCCAACCATCCCTGATCTTCGACTCCAAATTGTCTTTCACCATATACACAGCTCATTCTAAAGACTCCTGCTCTCAGCCCATAGGTATGTGCATACTCTTGCACGTATGTATCAGCGGCGAGCTTCGAACATCCATACGGACTGTGTTCACAGAGATCCGTAGGAAATCCTTCAGGTATGCCATCCAAGTATTCTTCATCTGCAAAGCTGTAACGCTTAGCTCCACATGTGATGGGAATACTGTTTACATTACTCCCATAGACTTTGTTCGTACTGCAAAACACGATGTCGACATCATTCAACCGTGATGCCTCAAGCACATTGAAGGTGCCGAGAGCATTCGTCTCAAAGTCTGCCCTCGGATTGGCTAGAGAAGTGGTAACGGCCACTTGAGCCGCCGTGTGAATGACAGCATCAACACCTTTCAGAGAGTCCCTGACTGCTTGAAAGTTTCTGACATCACCGTTCACCAGCTCAACATCAGCATAGTTGTTTTTCAACAATTTCCAGGTGTGGCAAGTATTTCCGATCACTTTGTCAAGCGTTGACGCCCTTGACAGATTGTCAAAAGCTACAACAGCATAGTTCTTTCTTGCATAGTACTCAACCAAATGACTTCCTACAAAGCCGCCACCGCCAGTCACTAAGACTTTCATCATCTTAACTCTCCTTTGGAAAAATCTGACCGATCTACTAGGTATCTCTTTACCTAGATCCAAGCGAGGGCATAATGGTCAGCTCGATGCATGAGCGTATGAGAATGGATGAAACAGCTTGTTGGCCGTTCTCCATGGCGGTTGACGAGAACAAGAATTCCTGCACCACCATTTCTAGCTCGCAGACACGTACAACATTCCCTTGATTTCATTGATATCAAAATATCCGTCAACAACGTATCCTTCGTTGACAAGATACTTCTTGACCTTTTCAGGATGGTTAACAGTTTTATGTACCTCAACTATCATCTTCTTGATCAGCTTATGTCGAAGAGAGTTCGACCCACCCCTGATGACAGCCATCTCGGCACCTTCGACGTCTAGTTTAAGAATGTCTACATGCTTCACACCGCAGAGAGCAACGAGTTTGTCTAGGGTCATCGTTCTAACAGTCATCCTGCGATAGTTTCTGACTTCCTGTAGCTCCAAGTGCCGCAAGAATGAAGTTGAACACGCTCTACTTTCTGGCACGAAGAATTCAGTACTGCCTATGAAATCACTGAGAGCGAAGTTCATAGGAAGAACATTTGTCACTCTGTTTAGGGATATATTGCGCTGCAGAGCCAAAAAATTCTCTGGGAGTGGCTCAATACTGATTACCTTACCAATGCCTTCACAAAGCCGTGCAGATATCAAGGTGTACAAGCCGATGTGAGCTCCACAGTCCATGACAACAGATCCTCTCTTCGGTACAAAGTCGCCTAGAAGAAAATATTCCCTTTTCATGTAGATGTCTCTTATGCTGGTGCTTATCCCTGGATCAAAGTTGTACAGAAACTTCAACCCGTCAGGAGTATGCCCAACAAAAGACCTAGGTGGCAAAGGGACGTGAAGCTTCTCTGATAGAGAGACGATCTTAGGGACTATGAACAATGTCAGAAAAGATGTCGGCGCTCTACAAAAAAGACGCATCTCGGAAACAACGCACTTGAGGCGCTTGTCAATGTCCCATGCATCAATCAGCTTCTTGGAGATCCTTTGAGAAGACCCCTTTCGACCGGACAAGCCCGCCATCCTGAAACATCTGACCTTTTGGTACACAGTTTAAACTAAAGACTGACAAAAAAAGATTTCAAATCGCCCAATCAGCCACTCTTGGAGCCTGCCAAAGTCACCTTAGCACGCGGTCTAGTTCTGGAGTCTGCCTTATTGGATCGGGTATGTTCAGCGAACCCCTTCCATATTGACTTTCCTGAGACGGGTGAGATCTTCCTCGTGGGAGCACACCGGATCCTCCGCAAAGAAGTAGCCAATGATCAAGCAGTTCCTGCCGCCAGCATCTGTTTTGGCAGTCAAGTATGATGTTAGTAGGGACAAATTCTTGTCATGTTGATGAAGATCATTCTTGCATCCACGAGAAACTCCAGAAGCTTTCTCCTTGAGTCTGCTGATGAGATCTCTCTCCGAGGGACCGATGCGTGGCATTTTCGAGAGATTAGAGGGATGCTGACATACCGTCTAGTAATGACGGGAGTTTATCTAACCTTTACGCTTTCCATACTGTTATGAATTCGCAAGCTCCCACCAAATCCAAGATTCAATTCTTCAAAAACCTTACAGCAAATAAGCTTATCTGGTCATCAGAGTGATTTCATTTTATGACTTTATAGATCCCATACCACTCCAAATACATGAATGAGCCGCTCTCTTGTAGCTGAAACGGAATTTGTGAAGGTTCAACTAGATTGATGTGGGGCGTGCCGAGAGAGTCGGCTAATCTCATCAACGAGAGAGTTTCAATAAGCCAGTTCCATCTTTTTTTGTGGGTAGTTATTATGAGTTTGCCGCGATCTCTAATAATCCTTCTAATTTCCACGTAAACCCGTGGCTCTAAATGTTCGATGGTTTCAAGCAAAACTATACAGTCGAAGCTGTCGTCGGGAAATCCAGTTTCATAAGCGTTCCTCTTTAACAGGTAACTCGGGTAACATTCGAGAGGTGGCAGATTAGGGTCTATACCTATTATGTTAAAGCCCATCCTTCTGAGAGCTTCGACGAGCCATCCGTTTCCGCAACCAAGATCCAGAATTGTCATATTTCTCGAAATCTGAGAGAGTATAAGCTCTAGTCGTTTCCAGTCAGCAATTTTACCTAGCAACGACATGTCAAACAGATCCTCGAGACCTTCCAGATTAGCAGGATCTGAAAATATAGGCACAGTATCACAAGATGTTTCTGAAGCATGCCTATCAATGACTGAGGTGCACATTTGCTATGTCTGCTGTCTTGTCTGACATCCATTTGCACGAAAAAACGACCTCTGAAATTTTCCTTTCCTTACATATACTCAAGTAGATGATCTATACGCACTAAGAGCCTGTTCTCTCTGTTCCAAGCGAGAACCAAGACTGAGACGAAAACATAGAAATCTTAACTACTATGGGTAATGGTGAAACAACATTCTGAATAAGGTAATGCAATAGTCTATTCCATCTCTGAAGACCCTTAGGCCACACCTCTTCCTAGTCGCAGTATGACTGACAGATACTTCAACCAAGCTTCGTGTGCCTCTTAAGTATGCTTTCAGAGGTAGCTCAAGAAAGATAGAGTATCCTCTAGACCTCAGATCCAGATTTTTCAGTACTATCGATGGGTAGGCTTTGAATGCATTCGTTAGGTCTGATGTCGGGATCCTGAAGAGAACCTTGGCAAACAGATTGCACAGTCTGTTGGCGCAACGTTTTAGAGGGGGATAACCGACAAGCGTGTTTTTTCTCATGAAACGACTCCCAACTATGATCGTATCCTTCTGGGCTTTGTGTGCAAGAACTACTACATCGCTTTCAAACTCAGCGGAGTCCCCCATCATGGGCATGATTATCTCTCCCGACGCCATTTCTATGCCTCTACGAATTGCTGTCCCCACACCCTGCCTCCCCTCTCGGATCAAGAGATGAACTTCCGGATTGGCGAGAGCAATTCTTCTTGCCACCTCATCTGTATTATCGCCAGCCACTCTGTCTACAATCAGTATAATTTCAAAAGGTATCTTAGAAAATTTCAGGGCTTCTATTATTTTTTTTGAGATTTGGGGCTAAGGCCTCCCCTTCCCGATATGCAGGCACGATGAGTGTGAGATTCTTCAATTAGCCTCCCGAATCAAGCTTGGCGCAATATGCTGCGCTTCTTGGAGAGGTGCTTGATCGTCGAAGCTAGCCCATGCTCTAAGGGGACCTTCGCTATCCAGCCGAGAGATGTTATCTTTGAGATGTCAGGGACCCGGCGCTGAACATCATTCTTGAAGGATGGAAGACATACATATTTGAAGTCTTCATTACGACCACATAACCTCTAGATCATCTTAGCTAGGTCAAGTACGGTCGTCTCAACACCTGTCCCTATGTTGAAGTCATCATTCTCCGCATGCTCTGCAATGAATATGAGTCCGTCTGCAACATCGTCAACATATGTGTAACTCCTAGTCTGGTTTCCTGGACCAAGTATCTCTAGGGGATATTGCCCCGAAAGAACTTTCCTAGCAAGATCAGGAATCACATGGGAGTAACCTAGGTAGTCTCCAGCCTCCTCCCCTGGTCCATAGGCGTTGAAGGGTCTCCCGATAACGTAGGGTACACCGAACTCTTCCCAGTAGGTCCTAGCTAGGTATTCTGAAAAGAATTTCGAAAATCCGTAGCCTGTCAGTGGTGGAGGGCTTTCAACGATTGCTCTCTCTGGGATGGGGAATACTTGCGCCCTCTCAAATACCATTGATGAGGAGACGCATACCATCTTTGTAGATGTCTCTCGCGCCTGTTCTCAAAGGTTCATGCACATTATGGAATTGTCCCTTAGACTCGTTGCAGGATATTTGTGGAAATAAGCGATCCCACCGATTTTCGCAGCCAAGTGGAAGCAAACATCCGCGCCATCCAATATTCCCTTGCATGCATCAGTGTTCAGAAGGTTTAGCTGTTGGAACTCTATCTTCCCCCTCAGATCGTGGAGGTTATTCAGCGACCCTTTGGAGAGGTCATCGACAACTTTCACACTAGCACCAAGCTCAACCAGTCTGCCTGTTATACGCGAGCCTATCAGACCAGCACCTCCGGTGACAAGAACCCTTTTTCCACTCCAGAAGCTCATCTTCCCCTCCCAAACCTCCTGTACTCTACTCTCGTAAAGTTCTCAGGCTTGTAAATGCCCGAGACATCATATATGATCTTACAACCTGACCTGTCAATGGTAGCTGCAAGATCTTTGAAGTTAGAGTGGTTGGTGGCTAGAATAACCAACTCCGGGTTCTTCAATACATCCTCCAATGACGATGTACCTTCAACGTAAGGGTCGTGGATCAGAACCTCGGCGCCATAAGCCTTCAACGTCTCCACAAGCTTTGCTGAAGGCGACAACCTCACATCGTCACTGTTTGCCTTGAAGGCGAGACCTAGCACTGCTATCCTCTTTCCATAAAGTGATCCCAAACTATTCATCAAGGATGTTACAACATGTTGAGGCACCGCCTCATTGAGCTTCCAGGCTACAGAGATTATGCTGCTGAAGGTTGTGTTATTGTCGAGGAGGAAACCATATTTTCCGAGGCATGGCCCACCTGCAAATCCTGGTCTTGGTATGTTAGACCTAGGATAACCCTCATTGGCTACCCGAATAATCTCATGAGCATCCTCACCATATCTCTCAGCCCATATAGCAAACTCATTAGCCAAAGCAAAATTCACATATCGATATATGTTGGTGAAGAGCTTCGCCAGCTCAGCTCCAGTAGGGCTCGTCTCCAAGATGACCTTCCTTGAATCTATCTTCAGAAAGAGTTCACGGGCAATAGCACTGCTGAGACTGTCGATCGCTCCAATAATTTCAGGAAGCTCATAAAGCTCCACATGGGCTCGCCCCTCAAGAATCCTCTCAGGGCAGGCTGCCAGAGCAAAGTTAACACCTGGCTTCAACCCTGTCTTCGTCACCAGATGGGGGAGCACTATGTTCATTAGTGTTCCAGGAACGGCAGTGGATCTTATGATAAGTGCCTTATTTTTGATGTCTGCCTGCGCAACTTCATGCATTGCAAGATGAAGTTGCGAGTAATCAAGTTGACATTGAAACCCAGTTGGCGTTCCAACAGTGATTACCACGATTTCAGAACTTTCGATAGACTCCCTGGACTGGTTTGTTGCATTGAACATACCTTTAGCCAAGGCTTCCCTGAGCCAATCCTCCATCACAGGATAGTGGAAAGGCATCCTGCCCTCCGTGACTCGGGAAACTCTTTCGTTATCAACATCTACTCCGATAGTTCTTAATCCGGACCGAGCAAATACAATGCCGAGCGGAAGGCCAATCCGACCTAGGCCAAGTACACAGACAGTCGCTCGGCCTTCCTTGATCCGCTGAGGCAGCTGACTCAGCATGTGTAGTCACACTCAACTTATCATAGGCTGAGGCGCATTCATGGTTATGAATACTCGGTTTTCAGAAACATTCAGGTACTTCTACAGTGTTATGGAAGTGTTTTCTCCGATAACCAGCCTGTAGCCCTTTGGGAGAGTGGTCTCGTTCGAGACTACTCTAGACTCTCTGCCAACTAGGCTGTCCACGATTCTCTTCCCACAATCTATGAGAGCGTTGCTAAGAACTATGGAGTTCTCAACTTCACCGCCTCTGATAACAACGTTATCGCCAATAGAAGTGTATGGGCCCACATATGTGCAAGGCCCAACCTCACAATCTCTGCCGATTATAAGCGGGCCTCTAAGTGTGCTCTTTGACTTGATCACGGTACCCTCCTCAATTGCTATCTTTCCGGTTACTGCAACTTCATCCTCGAGTTTGCCTTTGTTGTAGGAGGTTAGGTCAGAGAGGATAAGGTGGTTAGCCTCCAATATGTCCTCCGGTCGACCAGTATCCTTCCACCAGCCGCTGATCACATGCGAACTCACCTCAAGACCCATCTCCAAAAGACCCTGTATGGCATCGGTGATTTCAAGCTCCCCTCTCCAGGAAGGCCTAAGGCGGTCTATCGCATCGAAAATTGATGAACGAAACATGTAGATGCCAACCAAAGCTAGGTCACTTGAAGGAGTCTTGGGTTTCTCGACTAATCTCATAATTCTGCCTTTGTTGTCTAGTTCAGCAACGCCGAATGCTTCAGGATTCCTGACATGACAGAGGGCGATGTGGGCTGCAGCACTAGACTTCCTGAAGTCCTCAACATGGCTTTTGATTCCGCCCTTGATCAGGTTGTCGCCGAGATAGACGATGAAGGGGTCATCGCCAACAAAGTCTCTGGCCAACCCGACTGCATGCGCGATTCCTCTAGGTTCGCCTTGATGAATATAGGTGAGCCTCACCCCAAACTTTGAGCCATCGCCATAGTACTCAATGACTTTTTCGGGAGCAACGTCTCCTAGGACAACAGCGATATCAGTTATTCCTGAGTTCCTCAGATCTTCGAGTGCATATTGAGACATAGGCTTGTTAGCTATGGGAATCAGCTGCTTTGGGCCTGTATGTGTCAGGGGCCTGAGCCTCGTCCCTCTGCCGCCGTGAAGAATAACTCCCTTCATAAGTGACCCTTCACTTCTCCCAAGAGACCTCTAAGCAAATCATACTCAGAGAGCCCTTCATATAAATGAGGGGTTAGTACTGCAGCCTATTTGTTCCTTCATTCTTTTGAGTGCTGCAGACAGATCAGATGGCCCGATACCGATCCTTTTGATCTTATCTACACATAGCGAGGAGTCTCTGGGCCTCAAGGCAATCCAAGCCCCAACGTCCACCATCCTCACCGGTGATATGAGTGATCTGTCCAATCCAAATGTCTCGGCGATCTTTAAGGCAAATTCATATCTACTCGCCCTCTCGGCCCCAGCAGTATGGTAAACTCCGCATAACTTTCTCTTTATCATCAAACTAATGATCTCTGATAGATCATCGGCAAGTGTCGGTGAATTGTAGTGGTCCTCGGCGACAGGTATTCTTTTCCGGTTCCGAAGAGAATCTATGACCCATGTGGCGAAGTTTAATTTCCTTGTATGCCAACCGTAGACCACGCTTGGCCTGACGATGGTGGAATCCTGACAGTACCCTCTGACGAGCTCCTCGCCCTTCAGCTTCGTTAAACCGTAATGGTTTATCGGGTTTGCTTCATCATCTTCTCTGTAGAGTCCTTTACTTCCGTCGAAGACATAGTCTGTGGAGATGAAGATCAGCTTCGCGCCGAACTTGACGCAGGCTTCAGCAACATTCTTTGTACCGAGTACGTTGACGCTCCAAGCCCAGTCTTTGTTGGTCTCACATTTATCTACATTCGTCTCGGCGGCTGCGTGCACCACTATGTCTGGGGAAGACTCCTCTATGACCCTGGAAACTTCGTCCCCGTCTACTATATCCATTCTGATCGAACCATGAAAAAGGCTTTCCGTGTTGTGGGTTGGGACTACTTCATACTCATCATGTAGAACTTTGACCAGCTTGCCTCCCAGTAGACCGCTGGAACCGGTTACAAGTACCTTCTTCAATCACATCACTTTGAATCAAGGCTCAAATACTTGGGTTGCAGGTCTATGATAACATTAGCGTCTACGAGGGAAGAACGAATGCAGAAGCTTATAGATGGTGTTGAACTGAAACAGCTGAGGAAGAACGTTGATGAGAGAGGATACCTGTGTGAACTTCTCCGGAAAGACTGGCCGATCTTCAGAGAATTCGCTATGGCTTACTATTCATCAACCTTTCCAGGAGTTGTTAGGGCATGGCACAGACACCCCAGAACTAAACAGCGCGACCACATGTCCATCCTCCAAGGCACAGCTAAAATAGTCGTCTATGATGATCGAGAAGGTTCACCCACCAAGGGTTTGATCAACGAATTCATAATAGGTGAAGACAATCCTGCCATATTGAGGATCCCAGGCGAATGCTGGCACGGTTTTAAAGCGCTAGGCCCCAAACCTGCACTGCTAATAAACTTTCCAACAAGCCTATACGACTACGAGAACCCTGATGAGGAGAGACTGCCACCAGACACAGACAAGATACCGTACGACTGGAAGCCAGCACCCTATCTCAAACATGGATGAGCAACATGAGACTCCTTGTAACCGGGGGTTTAGGGTTCATAGCTAGCAACTTCATCAGGTACATGCTTGGAAGACACAGCGACGTAGAGATTACAAATATTGATAGCCTATCTATCGGCGCGAACCCAGCAAACCTCAAAGATGCAGAGAAGGATTCCAGATACAGGTTTGTCAGAGGAGACATCACTAATCCAAGACTTGTGGCTAGACTGGTCAAAGAAGCAGATGTAATAGTGAACTCGGCTGCTGAGACTCATGTCGACCGGAGCATCGCCAACCCAACGCCTTTCCTTAAGAGTAATACAGTGGGGACTTTCGCGATCCTAGAGTCTACTAGGAGAGGTAACCCCGGCGCCAGGATAGTTCAAGTCTCCACTGATGAGATATACGGTGATATTCTTGAGGGTTCATTCAAAGAGGACCATAGACTGAAACCTTCAAACCCCTACGCTGCGAGTAAGGCAGCTGCCGATATGTTCGCCTTGGCCTACCACAGAACCTACGGGCTGGACGTAGTTATAACTCGCTGCACAAACAACTTCGGTCCTTATCAGAGTCCTGAGAAGCTGATACCAAAAACCATCATCAGGGCTCACATGAACCTGCCCATACCAATCTACGGTGAGGGAAGGCAGGTAAGGGATTGGGTCTACGTCCTAGATCACTGTGAGGCACTGAATCAAGTCATAGAAAGAGGAAAGGCTGGGGAGATCTACAATATATCTTCTGGAAATGAAATGCCAAATATACAAGTCGTTGAATCTATACTTAACGCACTGGGGAAAACAAGGGATCTCGTGCGCTTTGTTGATGATCGTCCAGGCCATGACATCAGGTATAGCCTAGACTCTTCAAAGATAAGGTCGCAGCTAGGTTGGAGCTGTAAATACCATTTCATCGATGCACTCAAGGAGACAACAGAATGGTACATCAGAAACGAGTCATGGTGGAAAACTCATGCATCGAGAAAGATGCTCCATCCAACTCCGTGGGAATTGAAGTGGTGAGAATTCGACTCCTGCTAATTGAGAATTGCGAGTGTGCTTCCATGCTAAGCTGCTAGGATCCGATTGGACTGCTGAGGACCCTCTGACAATACCGATCCCAAGCGGACTATTCCGACGTTCTGAAACCTTCTTCGTTGAGAGAGGCCACCATCTCTATGGAAGACTGATAAATCCAACAGATCTGACGTTGCAGACAACTGGCATTAGGGATCTACGCACACCTTGGAAGAGTCATAGCGACCTTAGTTGCAGAAAAGGCATCAGATGCGGTCTGCAATCAAAGCGGCGCACGCAAACCCATGCTTGATCAATGTCATTGGTCACGACCTGATCGGATAGAAGGGCGAACCTGACAACTGGCTAGAATTGTCTGAAAGTACGGTCCTGTTTAAGTAGGATCATGTTGATCTCAACGCTCATTCAGGGGTCGCTGAGACTTCTGCTGCACCCTCGCCTCCGTGTGAGGACGATGCAGGATGCCCCATAAGCCTTCAAGACGCAGACGGGCAGAGAAAGTCAGACGCCAACTCGAAAAGATACTAAGAAAGGCTGCAACCCCCACCAACAGGCGGATCGAGCTCCTCAGACTCTTCGGCCACTACACAGACAGTCAAGGCAACATGTACTCTCACCACGAGCTGAAGATCATTCAAGCAGCCAGCTGCCTGCGCATAACTCCGAGACGACCGATCAGACATCTCACCTACCACCCCCCGGAAGTCCATATAGATCAGGTGAAGAGCAGGGGCGAGGTTGACGTGCCAGCATCCGGCAGGTATCCAGCAACAGGATTGATGCCCGGGGAAGTCCTCTGTGACCCAAAGATCAGGTTCACCTGCCCGCTCCTCCGCAGACGCTAGTCCCAACTTCCTCGTGAACTGGCGATCGAAGCCTCGGAGGCAGGAAAACGGGATCCTGTCCGAATCCTGACGTCCCTCCTGAAGGTGACCACAATATGCGGTATTGGCCTCGCAGAATCCTGAATCTGGCCTCAGTTGGGCTGTTACTCAAGCGCTACTCGATCTTCTACTGCCTAGACTGCAGGAAGCTGGTCTCTAGAACTCACACACGGAGAGTGAAGTTCAGAAATCATCGGACTGTGGCGTTCGGATGGAGGAAGGATAGGCCTGATCCGCGAGACCTCCTCTGGAGGAGGCTCTTCAAGGCCCCGGCCTTTCTGACTGAGAAGGTTGACCTCAGAAAGCATGCTGGGAGCATCAGAGATCAAGGCAACGAGGGGTCATGTGTTGGGCAGTCCGGTGCAGCTCTGAAGGACTGGCATGAGAAGTATCAGCGAGGTTATCCTGATGGCGGCTTAAGCGCCAGGTGCGTCTATAATGGTGCACGGGCTCTTGAGGGCAGACTGAATGATGAGGGAGCGTATCTGCGTGACGCCCTGAAGTTCCTGCTGCATTATGGAACCGCGACTGAGAAGCGTTGGCCCTACAAGGCTTGGGTTGACAGCGACAAGGACCCCCGCATAGTAGTCCATCAGCAGGATATGGATCCTTGGAAGATCGACAGTTACGTCAGACTTCAGACTGTTGACGAGGTCCTTCAGGCTCTTGCAGCAGGCAAACCCGTCTATGGAGGCGTTCTCTGGTACTCGAACTGGATCCACGTAACTGTCCAAGGCAACCTGCCGCCTGCGAACGGTGAAGTTGTCGGCGGCCACGCGATCCTTTTCCTCGGCTACGATCTCAAGACTGGGCGGCTGCTCTTTCAGAACAGCTGGGGTAAGTTATACGGTGACGGGGGCTACGGCAGAATGCTCATCAAAGACTTGAAGGTCATGCAGAAGGAATGTGACTTCTGGACTGTTACAGATAGGCAAGGGCCTGGGCCGGGTCCTAGGCCTGAGCCTGAACCGAAGCCTGACGTTAACAGGATTATTGAACTTGTCAGGGCGATGATCAAGCAGCTGCAGAAGATCCTAGATGATCTTCTGAAACTCAAAATTGATGAGGGGGTGAATTGATGATCAATATTCTTGGCTTTGTGAAGTCTGTTCTTTCCATGCTCTTCGCCCTTGGCGTCGCTGGATTAGCGGTTGTCGCGGCGGTTATGGTGCTGGTCCTCTTCGGCGTGAAGATAAGTGTCTCAGCAGCATTCGTTTTCGATCTCTTCGAGTTGACTGAGCGCTTGAAGAGGCGCGTAGTGAAGTGACGGCTTGGGGAAGGGTTGCTGCTATTCTTTTGTCAGCGTTTCTTTTCCTGCAGGTTTCAGGGCAGTTCGGAGTCTTCACCGGCGGCGTAAACACTTACACCCTCGTCGCAAGCTTCGATGTCTACACTCACGCTTTAGGGGCAGCTGTCCTCGGCGCATTACTTCTTCAGTATATCACGCTTTCCCGCAAGTATGATCTCCTATGGCGTTTTTGGGTGCCGTTTCAAGTCGCAGTCGTCGGCGCCGCCTGGGAGCTCATTGAACTCATCATCACTTGGTTCGGTCTACTGCCTCCCACACAAATGTGGGCCACGATTGAAAACTCAATCCAAGACGTATTCGTCGACTTTCTCGGAGTCTGCGCTGTCTCCTTCCTCTACGAGCTCATGGAAGAGAACAAAGCTGGATCGCGAGGCGTGCCTCCGTAGTCCAGACTGGAGAAACTGGTGGATTATCCTCAGCCTGTTGATGAGAAATGACTGGCTATAAAATTCTATGGTGTTCACGGTGCAGCACCATAAGGCACCAGATCAGGAACCTCAAGAAGGGCGACCTGATAGAGTGCATCTGGCTCGATTCATGCCTCTTCCGCCAAGCAAAGCATCTCACGCGGACAGTCTACAGAACAGAGAAGAAAACTGTCGGATACTTCCACTCCATCAAGGACAACGAGTATCTCATCCTCATAAGCGAGACGACTGACGGCGAGACCTACCTAGAAGGCAACTCACTCCTGATACGTGGAATAGTCGAGTTGCATGTGAGGGTACCAGCAAATAAGACAGGCTACAGAGTCAAGACTTCTAAGAAGCATGCCAGACCATTCGCGGTTGAGCCTATCAAGATCACGCAGACGACGGAGAAAGTGATCCTGAAATGATGGAGTCGCAGGTCACATGGTAAAGAGGCTATGTCAATGGATCATGGATGTGATTGAACGTCTACTGACGGAGACAGATACTGTTCCCCCTTTCAGGGAGAAGATCTCCAAGAAGACTCGGAAGACGCAGCTGCCGCCTCCAAGGATTCTCGTCTACGGCATCTTTACAGCCACACTTTTCTTCTCAGGGCTTCTGATACTGGAGATCGTCCACCTGATTCTGCTACGAAGTCTAGAGCAACAGGTTCTGAACCTGATGGGTTACGTCGTCACATTTGTTGTCGGAGCATTCTTCGGAGCGAAGAGAAGTTGACCGGGAGGAAGAAGCCTATGGAGCTTGTTGAGTGTGACTGCTGCGCCTTAATGGTTCGGAAAGAAGATGTGATCCCTGTAAATGTGAGGCTGGGCACCAATACCAGCCGGCTCATGATCTGCTCGAAATGTATCAGGCGTGAGCAGGAGGCCGCGGACAAGTACATAAAGAAACACTACAGGGAAGACGTCGATCTCGACCTGGAGAATGTTACAGATGAGATCCTTCGGCTGCGCGAGCTGCTGTTCACAACCCAGAAGGTCGCGTTGAAACGTAATGCTGAACAGATCCGAGGACAAGCCATCGACAAGATCCTTGACGCCATGCTAGTGGTCGAGGCGCTAGCTAAGAGAGCATCCGTAGACGTGGAGAAGGGTAAAGCAGACACGACCAAGGCGCGGTACTATCACCTTCTCGGATACTTGGTGCAGGTTCTTGACAGTGTTCTCAGGAGTGCCGGCTCTGGGGAGCTGGATGCCCGCCTGAGGGCTGCTGAGGCGGTTATACGTGAAATCAAAGATAGAGAGGATAAGAAGGCTTGAGGAGGAGGCCCAGCAACTCCTTGAATCGAGACTGTCCAGAAATGTCTTCCCTCAGGATCCTGTTGAGTTCGCTGAGAAGATCCTTGACTTCAAACCTTCACCATACCAAGCGAAGATACTGGCTGACAAGTCTAAACGCATCGTCATCAGGATCTGCCGCCAAGGCGGAAAGACACACGTCATAGCTGCTCGGGCAGTCTGGTTCGCAGTCACACACCCGAACACCACAACCATCATAATCGCCCCCTCACAGCGCCAATCTATCATAATGATGGACACGATCCAGAGCTTCATCTTCAGAATCGACAACAGAGACAGGAAGGCTATCCTCAAGAAAGCCCTCAGGACAACGATCTACTTCAAGAACGGCAGCCGCATCATCGCCTTGCCTAATAATCCACGGACGGTCCGCGGCTACACAGCACATCAAGCCATCGTCGATGAGGCCAACTTCATAAAGGACGACGAGCTTCTCATTGACTCGACATTGCGACCTCAGCTGGGGACTACAGACGGCCCATTAATCCTTTGCTCAACACCCTGGTCCGCTAACAGCGTCTTCTACCGTGCCTTCGACCCCCGCAGCATCTACAGTAAATATGTGGTGACCTGGCGGGAAGCAGTCGAGGCGGGGATCCTTAAGAAGTCATTCATGGACGACCTCGTAGCCGACGTGAATGCGGGCCTCTATGATCGTAACCGTTTCCTCCGTGAGTATGAAGTCCAGTTCGTCGAGGAGACGGACAGTTACTTCCCCTCCGCTATGATAACCAGATGCCAGGACGCCTTCCTCGAATACTATCCATTCGATGTTCAGGCTGAAGGACGCTTCTTCATCGGGGTTGACTTCGGCAAGAAGATTGACTACTCCGTCATCGCAGTCATAGATCTAAGGAAGGATGAGCGTCACCTTGTACACATTTATCAATTCCCTCTCGAGACCCCCTACCCCTAGGGGGGGTTGGCTCAGGAGCGGTGTATCCTGTGGAGCGTAGAACAACGCCTGGCTTGCTCTCTAGCCTCTTGACTAGCTCGTCAAGATTGTCC
>JAGTQV010000030.1:0-15825 GCA_018397035.1 Candidatus Bathyarchaeota archaeon
ATGTAGTAGAACACGGCTTGACGATGAGGCAACTATCAGGAATGAGGGCTTAAAATGTTTTTGTGGATTCGCTCCTCCATATTTAAGGGGACCCTTCTTTAGGCTGAAGAAGCGGCTAGTCAGGCCGATCAGCTCCAAAGAAACCTTATTATCAGGTCATGCAGTTGCGAATGAGAGAGCTTAAGGCCGCGGTGAGACAGTCTGCAGCGTCTACTCAGACGTACAAAGAGTATCTGCCCAGAATGTCTGAAGGTAATCGATGCAGAAATCCTGGTAGACGACGATAATAAGGTCAAGATCTCCAAGGCCTGCGATATTCACGGCCCTTTCATCGACACATACACATTCTCGAATCCTGAACTGTACGAGTGGGCGGAGAAGTACCACCATGAAGGTAGACCGTTGGAGAACCCGAGAACTGGGATCAGTCGAGGCTGCCCCTTCGACTGTGGCATATGTCCTAATCACAAGTCACATACAGTACTTGCGATCATCGACGTTACAAACAGATGCAACCTGGAGTGTCCGGTATGCTTTGCTAATGCGGCGACGACAGGATATGTCTACGAACCTTCACTGAACGATATTGTAAAGATAATAGAGAACCTAAGGTCTAGCAGGCCGGTCCCGGCCCCTGCCTTGCAGTTCAGTGGCGGAGAACCGACTGTCAGGGAGGATCTTCCGCTCCTGGTCAAGTCTGCGAAGGATAGAGGCTTCAGGCATGTTGAGGTCAACACGAACGGCATAAGGTTAGCTAGGGATCTCGACTTCTTCAAGAGATTGATCGAGGCTGGGATGGATACTATCTATCTCCAGTTCGACGGACTCGACGACAGCATCTACGAGAAGACCCGCGGTCTACCGCTATTGGAAACGAAGATGGCTGTGATCGATAATGCTAGGAAGCTCGGGTTTGAGAGTGTCGTCCTCGTGGTCACGCTCGTGAGGGGAGTTAACGATCATGAGTTAGGCGGGATCATTCGGTTCGCACTTGAGAACTCAGATGTCGTTAGATGTGTGAATGTTCAGCCAGTATCGATAACAGGCAGGATTAATGCAGAAGCCAGGGAGGCGATGAGGATTAATACCACCGACTTCATGGAGCTGGTCCAGGAACAAACCTCAGGCCTAATCAGGATCAGCGACTTCTTCCCTGTGCCGTCAGTCATCCCGGTGGCTAACTCGATCGGCCTCATGAAATCCAAGGAGTACCCCCTATTCAGTACCATGCCATGGTGTGGCGTAGCCACCTTCATGGTTAAAGGAGGAGAGGGGTGGGTTCCAATAACGAAGCTGGCTGACGTTGAAGGATTCTTCGAGACGATGGATGGTGTATACCGCGACCTCGTCGAGGGGCATAGAATCCGTGCAAGGCTTAGGGTTATGGCGGCCTTAAGGCATGTCAAAGCCTCATTCATTAAGGAAGTTCTGTGGCCTGTCCTGAAGACCGGGAGCTACGATGCACTTGGGAGGTTCATGAGAAGGGTCGTAATGGTCGGTTGCATGCACTTCATGGATCCATACAATTTTGATCTGCAGCGGCTGGAGAGGTGCGTCATACATTACGGCCTTCCAGACGGAACGATAAGACCATTCTGTTCAGTCAATACCCTGCATAGAGCAGAGGTTGAAAAGAAATATTCAGTACCGGCCAGAACTTGGAAGCCGCCCCCACAATAGCGCGAATGACCCTTTTTCTCAGACATAAGCCCCTCCAAATATCTTGTTTGGGGATACTTCTGATCAGAGTTGAGACGGATCCTCGAGCAGGCTCGAAGGCAAGATCGCAATGGGACATTATAGTGGTCGTTGACGTCCTCAGGTTCAGCTCCTCAGTGGTTGTGGCTCTTGATCGTGGAGCTGAGTCAATCATACCGGTTAAGACCCTGATCCAGGCAAAGCGCCTCTACAACAGAGATAGAAGGCTGATCCTAGCAGGAGAGAGAGGGGGAGAGAGGCCAGGAGGCTTCCATCTTGGAAACTCCCCAACGGAGCTTATTAGGGAGAGTCTCAAAGGCAGGACGGTAGTCATGACAACAACCAACGGGACTGCAGCTCTCGAATACTCGAAAGGTGCGAGATGGCTGCTGATCGGCTCCTTCATAAATGCAGGAGCAGTCTCCAAGAAAGTTCTGGAACTCTCCAATGATGGGGGCGACATCTTGATCGTTCTGGCAAGCAGATCTGGAAGATTCTTTCTTGAGGACTTCCTCTGTGCAGGCCTACTGGTATCAAGTGTTACCGGCGAACGTGATGAGATGAATGACGCAGCCATGGCTGCTAGACTGGCCTGGCTGACCTCGAGCAGCGACCTTGAGGCAGCCGTAAAACAGAGCTTTCACGCTAGGTATCTCAAGAGTATAGGATACGGCGAGGATGTGAAATTCTGCCTTCGCAGGGATGTGTACGATACGGTGCCTCTGCTCAGGAGAAACAGAATAGTTAGATTCGTCGACTAGAATCTAGTGTAGGTTGTGAGCTTCCTGCGGAAAACCACCATTGTACAGGTTTCTCCAAGCTTGATTCTAGGTTGTGGCAACCAGCCTGATTCTAATGGTTAGTGGGAATCATTCACGCCTACTTAACAGCCTTGAGAGGAGAGCTCCGACAGCGGCTAGATCGCGTCCATGAAAGCAACTAGGAAAGCCTACGACCGAATATGCTCAGAGAAGAACCTGGACGCCCTCATAGCGGAGAAGAGGCGGGGTTCGGACTCGAAGTCTGATGCAAGGAGTGGGATTCGCGCACCGAATTACCAGTATATCACTTGAGTCCTGTCGCAGGCTTTACATGTAACCTTTTCTTGTTAACGATGGCCAGTGTAGCAAAGCAGACTATCAGGACTACCGCGATTAGTACGTACGTTTGTTCCTGAGATAGGCTAGGTATAGACATAGCAGCCCTGGGAGATGGCTGAGGCTTGGAGCTTACATTGGCAGTCTCATTTCTAACCGTAGGGGCCTGGCTTTCTTTTATCCGTTGCATACGGATCTCATAGTTACTCTTAGCTTGTTCCTGTACGTGGATGACGTTTTCTGTCTGTTTGAACCCCTCTGCAGTCACCGTGATGGAGTAGTTTCCTGCGAATCCTTTGAAGCTCACTACTCCTTCCTTATCTGTTGTGCCGATTCCTTGCGTGAGCCATGATCTCGTTAGGTTCTGCAGTTGATAGTATGCCTGTGTAGGCATGGGTGGGGTGCCCGACCACTGGCCTAGAAACATTCCTGATTTCGGAATAAATGGATCGTCTAAGGGAAAGGCCCAAGCTATTCCCTTCACATACTGTTTTGAGAAAGCCATTGTGTAGAGATCTCGTATCCATTCTGTCTGTTTTTGCCCTGCTGTCCTCGGAATCCCAACCTCAGTTAGGATTATCGGCTTTTTGAATTGGCTGAAGCGGTCTATTCTCTCAGAAACGGCTGAGACTATGGGATAGCTGTTACTGTCCAATGGGATGTCAGGTGTTCTCCCTAACCCATATACTTCAAGCCCTATCACGTCGAACTCGACGCTTCTGTCCCTGAGAAGCTTTAAGTTCTCGATTGGATTATAGGAGAAAAACCGCACTTCACCCAAGAGATTGTTGATAAGTATCTTGCCTTCCGGATCCGCCTTCTTGACAGCATCGACGGAGATCTTGCATATTTCTATCCACTGTTCAGGTGTGAGATGGAATGGATCAGCATATTTCCAGAATGGTTCGTTGATAGTCCAATACGTGACTGATCCCTTGTATCGGCTTACAGTATTGTACACATGCTCATACAATTCCTTCTTCAATTGATCATAGTTGAGCTTCTTCACTCGTGACGGAAGGTTCCAAGGGTCTGCGCCTGCGATACCCGGGTAGCTCCCAACCATCCAAACAAGACAGTGCCCCGTCAAAACAAAACCTGACCTGCGGTAGCCATGGACGTTCAAGGCATTAAGGTAGTAGGCATTCATTGACATGTTCCAGGAAAGGTAAGCCTCCACATAGTTGATTCCAGCTTCCTTGAAGAGCTTGACAACTTCTGGAGTGTATGCGAGCGCCCCAACACCAAACAGAAAATCTCTTGACACCTGTTTGTACTCTAGAGCCGCCCCTTTGATTGGTCCCCCTTCCTCGTCACACACCCTAATGAGGACGTCACCTTTTCGATAGAGTTCTATTCCTTCACCTGTGGCCTGAACATGCGCTCCAGAGACTGTCAAATCTGAAAATGTAGGAACCATCAGGAATAGAACTAGAAAGACCTTGAACACGAATCGCAATGGACACCAACCTATGAAAGTCTGAGATGGTCATTATGAGTTTTTCGAGTCAAATGTCGCTCTGAAGACTTGAGTTGGGCTTCGCGCACCAATCTACCAGTATGAACAACACCAGCACCAGCTGCATGGGAGCCTGTCCGTGAAAGCCTTCGATTCAGGAACCTACACGCTGATAACTCTTGTACATGTAGTACCCTTTCTTTCTTTTTCGAGATGTGGGATGGTAAAGGCCATGTCCTCTGTCGAGGTTATCATTGTATTGAACCCAGAAACATCCATCTATCTTGGCGCGGTTCAGAAACTTCAACATTCGTTCTCCATATCGTACTTGAGGTCCCTCATCGTAGAAGTTGTTATAAATGTATGCTGGGCTCATGCTCTCCCACTTATCTGCTCCTGCGTATGACATCATCCCAAAATCAGGGTCGAGAATGGGTTTTCTATAGACTTTCAACCTTGAAATGAGATTGAACATCCAGTTTTCATCCATTCCCCACCGGTTGTCCAAATAGGCGTCCAGTCCTATTGATTCAAATGCTGGATCTTCCCATGGTATCAAATTGTAGTAAGCTTCCGGTGGTGTAGCGGCATATGTTATTTTGTAGTCGTAGTTTTTCTTACAAATATCGATTATACGTCTAAACATGCGAGGGAGCGCGGCTTGGATTGCACTCCAATACTTGGGAATATTGACAAAGTGGTCGAAGTAACCACCACTTTTAACAGTTGCAGTCTCATTTATGAACTCATGACCGACCATGTAGACTACTGTATCAGACATCTCTCTCAGGTCCTTGACCTTCACGGCAAATTTTCCTATTTTCTCAACGGTTTCGTCAACGTTTGCGTTAACATAGCTTGGCTAGACGTATATACGCTCAAATCGTTTTTCCAACGCCATTCTGCCACATTCAATCATTCTATCCTCGGAATACTCTCCTCCGCATATGATTATAGCATTGCATCCAAGGTCGTCACGAATGGTATCCAGCTGTTCATCCATTTCCTCTGTGCTTGGGCTCGGAATGTTGGGCCACTCATACGTTATAGACCCAGCAAAGTACCGTACGCCTTTGTATTTCACGTACAGCGGCTTTGTCGGAAATATCTGGTCGGTCTCAACATCTATGAAGGAGTATTCCTTCTTATCCTTCAGTTTTCCATCAGAAACTTCTAGCCTAACACTGTGCTGGCCTATCTCATTGAATCGAGTACTGAAATCCTTAGATTCGCTTTCCAGCTTGTCATCGACGTACCATCTGTAGGTCAGAGGGTCTCCATCTGGGTCAGTTGACTTATTGAGGAACTGGACCTCCTGCCCTACACAGGGCCTGATGTAGATGGGTCTCTTCAGCTCGAAGTTGGCGTATGGAGGACTATTCACTTTAGTTTCGACGGGAGTAGGCGTTGCAAAAGCGGGCTTAGGCGAGATTACCCTCTGAGTCAGCGGATACCAGTAATCTTTGGTTAGGTAGCCTATCCCTGCCGCGGCTGCACCTCCAACTCCCGCGGAGAGAAATTTCCTGCATGATACCGTAGACAACACCCACCTATCCTGCCCGATATATCTTTGTGTATTCTCTCTTGATCTTCCAGGTGCCCTTCTTCAGGTAAGGTCTTGTCTTGGATACGTCTACTAGTAGGCACTCTGAGTAAGCTCTGCAATTGTACTGGTTGTAGGCGCCCCAGATATATTCGAAAGTCACGGTAGCTTCATATTTGCTTTCTGAGACCTTTATGTCGGTTATCCTGAAGCTGTATGGGCCCATATCCATATCGATGTTCCTGAACATCCAGCTATAGAAGCCTCTTATCTCATTGATTCCTTTCTTTGATTGCCCACCGCTTATAGCACTCCACCAATAGAAAGTTGCATCATCCGTATAGAGGGTAGCGATTTTCTCAGTCTGTTTTCTGTACAGGTTGCTGAAGTACTCTAACATTGAACGTATCTGACGCTCCTCTTCAGACTGCTCAGGCAGGGGTACTGTCTTCTCGGGTGTCGGTGTCTCAGCTGGACTTGGAGAGAGTGTCTGTGCCGGACTTGGAGTGAGCATTTCATTAGAAGCTTGAGTGACGGTTGGTGTGGGGCTCGGTTTCTGAAACGTCTGATAGGTTTTCTCATAGAATTCTTTCAGAGAAGAATACCAGTAATCCGCTGTCAGATATCCTATTCCACCAACCGCTGCAACTCCGGCACCCGCGTAGAGAAACTTTCTTCGAGATAGCCCGGTCAAGAAACAGAGTCAGATCTCTGCCGTTCAGCCGTTATCAAACTTACGATAGAATCTCGGACCAGCTCATGCTACCTGAGGAGTGATAGATCTTGCCTGTGGGTCCTTGGCCTGATTCTGAGAGCTGCGTGAAGGCTCAGATGCTGAAGGGCTATGATGAAGAGACAGCCCACAGCATCAGTGGGGAAACTTCCTTCTTGACTTTTTCAGGATAAGGTTGAGGGGATGCCAGTCAAAGATCCCCCAGTAAGGGTTGTCCTCCATGAACTTCTTGAGAGGCTTCTTGACCATCACCGGTTCCTCATGATTCAACACATAATAGACTGTTCACTGAATCTTTAGGGTGTCGGCGGTAAAGGGGATGTAGCCTTAAGATGACAGGCGGAATGGCTGACCTTCATTTGGAGATCTATGCTGCCATATACTCTGCAAACCCGACTTCGCTGCTTGAAGAGAATGTTGGGTTGTAGGTATGTCTTCTGTTTTGAGCATGCATGTGAAGCGTTTGGGCAGGGTTCTACGGTTAGGCGCTGAGGATCAGGTGGAGGAGTCTAGGAATAAGCTTGAGTCCTCCAAGGACCTCTACTCCGGTCTGTTGTCTGAGCTTCTTGTCACCGAGTTCAGTCACTCATCAGCTTACGAGACCGCTCAGGAGCTGTTCGGTTCTTCACGTGTAAAATTTGGGGCGGTTGACGGTTCTCAGGATCAGCAGCTTGTTGCTGGACTGGCGGTTTTCTGGGCTGGATCCTACGCTGCAACAGGTACTGTCGAGTTTCAAGAGGATGGGCCTCCACATGTGGAGTATGAGACTGGCTTCATCGAGCGTGGTCAGGGAATATCAAGTTGCATCCCGATCTATGTGGATAGGGTTCATGAAGTCGATCTGATGGTTAAGGCTTCAAGTGCCGGTGTCCTGCCTGGGGTCATGACTGTAACCGATTCCTTGACTGAGCAGGCTGTAGTTGACAACTCAACCATCGCAAGCTGGATCATGACTTTCTCAGAGCTCTTTCTTGCCTACAAGATGATCATGGAGGAGAATGTCAGGATCATGCTCCTTGACAGAAGTCTCTCAGCCACGCATACGGCCTTAATGTACGATACTTCCAGGCGTTCTCACTGGAGGAGCGACGGCATCATCTGCGGATTCGAGGTTGACGGTGTCCCCATAGATGTTAACGAGATGGGATACGGGAGACATTGCATCATCAACCCTGCGCTGCGCACCCCGCCTGCCAGAGGGGACTACATCCGGTACGCAGCCATATTTCTGCTGCAGACCAAAAACGAACCGATGAGCCTCCAGGAGATCTGTGGAGAACTCAGAGTTGACACTGAAGACCGCAAGAGACGGGTTCAGAAATACCTTGAGAGATCAGTTAAGGAAGGCTACCTGACTGAAACTGACGAAAAATACTCGATCAATCCCAGATACGCGAGGACCTGGGAACGAATCAAGAAGCTTGTGATGATCCTTGGAAGACAGATCTTTGAGGCCACATCAGGCAACCCGATGAGGGCCCGTAAAGGCGACCGCAACTACTGGTTGACAACACAGGATCTCGCGTTTCTGAGCCTCTACTGTTTCTACATGATCCTGGAGGAGTGCTGGGCACGCAGGATCCTGCTGCTCGGCATAACCAAGGATACGACGGCACGTGACTTCCAGAACCATCTGGTCCCTGTCTGTGTGAATGCGGGAATCTGGAGGGTTGACAGGGAGAAGGTGACGGAGATCCCGAGCACTGACCGGATGCTCCTTCAGGCTGTGAGCGTCTTCAACCATGAGAGGGTCCCGACGCCCTGGAGCCTCATCGAGTATGATACTGCATTCCGAATGATCGTTCCGGACTTTGAAGGCAGGGAAGGATATGTGAGCGGGGCTATTGGGAACCGCATAATCCCTGAGAGGCTTTTCGTGAAGTCCTATGTTCAGCTTGACGAGGCTAAGACTGATCCTAAGCTGCGCAGCAACGTCCTCCTCATCGACAGGCTCGTCCACCCTGGATTCGACGACAGCCAAACCGTATCATTCAAGCATCATTACGGCGGCGCAGCAGAGCCTATCGAGCCCATCCTCTACCGCAGCAAGAATACTCCGAATAGAATCCAGAACCTCGTAATGGTCACCCTGAAGGCTATGGGTGCAAGGAGCATCCCGGAGGTCTTCGGGCATAATAAGCCGCTCTTCATAGCTGACAAGATCGCGAAAGGCCAGAGGCTGAAGGTTAAAGGCTTGATAGAGGCCACTGGGCATATGCTCATGAATAACCCTAAGTTGCGGAGGTTCACATTCTATATGCATACCTTCAGGGAGAGGCGGGCTGAGGTTGAGTACGCTCGCAGAGCCTGAGAGATTCTTCACAGACCTTGACGGCCGCTTTTCTGCCAGGCTGAGCGCCGTCATCCCGGTGAGGAAGGCTGAGACCCCCTCAGAGACGACAGGCATCACGGCAAAGTATGACTGCAGGATCAAGGCTGAGTACCAGAAGGACCTGATGGGGCTTCTTGAGGAGGGGATGCTGCTTGCAGTGCGTAACTTCAAGTCCGGCCGCTGCGGCGGCAGAAGATACACGTTACTGGAGATATCCAGAATAGGCCCGGAACACTACGGCCTCACAGGACTCTCAGACCACAGCTACTACCCTTACCAGTTCGAGATCATCCAGCAGTCAGTCGAGGACTGGGCGACAGATGATAAGGCTACCATGATGATCCAGATGTCAGCGATCCCGCTGAACTATGACCTTGTAGCCGGTGATGATGATGAAGCCCAGTACATAAGAGGCTTCACTTATCCAGTGATCGCTGAGACCGTCCACATCCTCAACAGAGACACGATCCACCAGATGTATAACAAGAGCGTCTTGGAGAGGATGGGGCGGCCCTGGAGGAAGATCGAGACAAGCCCGTCTGCACGTGAAGATCCACGTCTTGGAACGATAAAGATGTTTGAGAGCGAAAAAGAGAGGATCCCCATATACGTCGACTTCGAGAGGCTCGTAAGATACCACTTCGGAATCTTCGCCTTCACAGGTGCAGGGAAATCCAACCTGCTATCGAACATTCTCCGTCGACTGGTCTACCACACAAAAGACACAAAGGTTGTAATCTTCGACATCTCGATGGAGTACCCGTTCTTCCTGCAGGATGTCTTCGCAGACCTGGATATCCCCGCTAAAGTGGTGCTCGAGACACCTGTCCAGGATGCTGACCAGTTCTACAAGATAGTTGTGAAACCCAGAGGTTTCGAGAAGGCTGCCAGAGCAAAGAAGGCCTTCGAGGAGATTCTCAGACAGGGAAAAGTCGGATACTACAAGGAAGAAGCATCGACCACCATCACGTACGGGGATATCTTTGAGCAGCTTAAGCTGCTGAGGGCGGAGAATGCTGAGAGAGCCACAAGCCTAGAGGCGATAAACGCCATCGAGAAGACCATACGCGGATACATGAGAGAGAAGAAGCACAACCTCGAGAAGCCTGTAGACGAGGCATTCATAGATCATCTAAGTCGTAAAGCTCTGGAGATTGTCGAGAAGTACAAGATATGGAGGAGCGGCGGACTGTACGGGTGGGCTCAGACAAGATCCCAGCTTAAAGAGGAACTTGCGCAGCCACCTGAGGAAGAAACCAGTGATGAAGGCTACACGAAGAAAGCTCTCGCAAGACTCATCGAAGGCGACTACAGGATCATCTGCCTCTCCATCGTTGACCCTAACATCATAAAGTCCCTAGCCATCCAACTGACGAACCTGACTCTTATTGGGAGAAAAAGGGAGTTCAAGGTTGAGCCACCGATCCTGTTCGTCTTCGACGAGGCTCAGGAGTTCATTCCAGCCTACGAGAAAGCAAGAGGTATCGAGAGGGAGTGTACAGTCCAGATCGAGACCTTGCTGAGGCAGGGCAGAAAGTATGGATTAGGCGGATGCTTGGCAACTCAGAGAATAGCATATCTTAACACTAATGCGCTCCAGCAGCTGCACACATACTTCATCGGACCATTACCGAGGCCCTATGACCGAAGCTTGGTAAGCAACACATTCACCATCGACCAAGGGATCCTAGAGAAGACGCTGGAGTTCGCTCCAGGAGAGTGGCTCCTATCAAGCTACACAGCAACAGGAATGGAGAACGTGCCGATCTTCATCAAGGCAGACAATTCTGAAGCTGAGATACAGCAGTTTCTCCAACTGTAGCCTGGGGGGTCAAGGTTGCCTTTTCGAGATGCTCAGCTTGGCAAGCTAAGCTACGAAGGGCGAGGAGAACGGATTGCACGAGAGTTCTACATTCCAGTGCTGAGAGAAGCCATAAGGTATGACCGTGCTACCGGATACTTCTCAGTTGAAAGCCTGGTTCATGCTGCAAGCGGGGTAGCAGGCCTCATAAGGAACCAAGGCCGGATGAGGCTCATCTTGGGGGCGTATAATGCTCCGAGGGAGCTGTGGGACTTCATGTAGTACGCTCGGATCATTGAGGCCTGCACTTCCAGCTCAATAGATCAAACAGCCCATGAGATTAGAATGAGAGAGTGGAACGAATCTTGTTTTCCTCTTCATCGCGAGTTCTCTTTGCAGAAGTCGATAGGAACTTAAGTTTTTTTCTCGATTAGAGCATGCCAAAGCCTGAACTCTTCAATGTCATCCTTCTTCCAGAGAGGCTGAAGATGGTGAAAAGAGAGCTTCCACTATCCAAACAAAGGATCGAGGTTTTGCAGGCGGTAAATGCAGGACATTACCAAGAAGTGCATGAATTCATCCTCCGAAATTTTCAATAGTACGATTGTAGCACAGACTACTAGGTTATAATGGCTAGGTCGACTGTTCTGCTTTCTAGAGACGGGATGTACTATCACGTAGGCAAGATCAGGGAGTCTGATCTAGAGAAGGCCGTAGTAGAGCACTCGAAGGATGTGTTTGGCGATAGGACGCTTTACTTTGCTATCAAACAGAGAGTCGAGTCGACCACAAAACAAAGATCCACCGACGGGCTACTACTAGACCTCTCAGTACCTGAGCGCCCGAGATTCTGGCTGGTAGAGGTTGAGCTCAGTACACACGATATGATGAAAGATGTCGGGCCTCAAATCAAGAATTTTCTTTCAGCTCTCAAGAATGAAGAGACGCTGAGAAAGGTAAGAGAGGTTCTGTACGAAGAAATAAGGCGAGAGAGGTCAAGATACGAGTTGATCCAGAATGTTATCGGGGTTAAAGAGGGCATTCACTATTTCCTAGACAAGTTGCTGCATGACGAAGAGGCAAGAGGTGTACTAATAGTAATAGACGAATTGGTTGATGAGCTGGAAGAGTTAAGAACGGACTGGTTCACCGGCCAAGTGGTTGAGACGATTCTTTTCAAGATCTACAGGAAAGGCGACAAAGAGATCTACTATTTCACTCCCTACAAGGCATCGAAGGAACCGCCTGACAAAGGCAGACCTTCTGACAGATATGTTGATTGGAAGGTCGCCTATGATAGATCTCCTGCTCTCATAAAGGAGCTTGCCGATGAACTGATCAAGCGAGTTGAAACAGAGTTTACCGACATTGAACATGGACCTTTCCTCACTAGATCATGGTACAAGTTCTCACTAAAGGATGTCAAAAGCAAGAAAAGAGCTAAGTTCCTCGTGTTCTGGCTAACCAAGAGTCATCTGCATCTAAGGATAGCCGTTGATCCGAGGGACTTTGAAGACCGCAGACATCTAGCTAAGCCATACAAGGGGTTCTTCTGGTCAAACGCCCCCAACACTCAGGAAATGGAACTCGCTATTGCCTCAAAAGATGAGTTGGATTCCGCCCTTGAACTCATCAAACAATCCTACAGTCATGCTAAGCTAGCTGCTTGAAACAATAGAATACGGCATATCGTGACTCGAAAAGCAAGAAGGTGCGCTCTTCTCAAGTGGTCGGTCGATGAGAGTTACCCCCCCCATAAGGTTTTCATCTGACTGTACTAGGATCCTAAGCAAATTCAGTGCACCAGCCTCTATGTTCTACAAGAAGTTGACGTGTATTTTCAAAGTAGAGCTTATTAGAGAAATAGCGCGCGCACTCCGCATCTCTTGCATGTGATAAGCTCCAGGACGGGTTTGGCAGCTTCATCCGGCTTTATCCCGTACATGCCAAGGATGGCTGTGTCAACCTCTTCGTCTGAGAGGTCGGTGAATCGGCTGTGCCTGAAGATCTTCGGACTTACAACTTTGCCCAGGATCTTGCGTGACCACTTTCTAGTAACCATGTCTATGCCTGAGGTTGTCATTCAGACATTTTTTTCCTTTCCGGTAAGTGTAGAAGAGACCAGCATTCGGATTGCCACGTTGCGGGTGCTGATTCAGGTAAGCCTTCAAGTCAGGCGTGACCGCGTAGAATCTGATCTTGCGTGAGCCTTCTCTCGTCTTAGTCTGCCTGATCACGATGTAGCCACTATAATCGTCAAAGACAATATTCTTGATCTGGAGGGTTGCGATCTTTATGGTCTGGCTCCAGTTTCATACATCAGCTTGATCAATGTCCTATCCTGAAGATCAGGGATCCCCTCAACAAGCTGCTTAACCTCATCCCTAGTCAACACAGCAGGTAAAGCACTCTTGCCGCCTTTCGGAATCTCGATAGGCGGAGAACGACTACAGACAGCCCTGCAAAACTCTCTCAAATTAACACAAGTCGCCTAGCGGCTTACCAGCCTCACGCCTGACCATCAGCAACGAGTGAAGCTTGTTAGCCCTGCTCCCTATAGTGTTCCCCCTTCAAGCGATTATGCTCATCATACTTCTGGCCCTCAACACCCATCTCAGCCAAAGCCTGGGCCAGCTTCCTCTCAAAACGAGCCGTATTATCCATCAGGCCTCTCTAACCCTAATCTCAAAGATTTCACATATAGGATTTCCCACTAAGGGACGGCAACTCAGCCTAATGCCTTCAAATCACTTCTTGGATCTTGCTTAACTCTGATTCCTCATCGTTGCCATTCTAAACTTCAGGTTCTTCTGAGATAAATCTTGCTGGTCCTGCTTCGATTGTACTATACCACAACATATGGCCCATTCCTAAGTTGAGAAGCTGAGAGTGTACTTGCATGAAGAAGCCAAGGAACATCATCAGGCTGAGACGCTGGTGCATAAGAAGACATGGGGAGGGCGTGCCGGCAAGGTGAGATATGCACTGCAGCCCAGATATCCAGAAGAACCTTCTACAACTGGTGGAATCGATACCAGCAATGCGGTCTTGAAGGACTCGAACCCAGATCCAGAGCCCCACATAACGTACACAGAACAGACCCAAACATAATCGGCAAGGTGACTCAGCTACGAAGAACGAAGAGCTGGGGTCCACAACTCATAGCAGGATACCTGAGAAGCCAAGGCACAGAAGTAGGCTCGATGACAGTCCACGTATCCTATGCCGTGAAGGCCTAAACCATTCCCTAACCAGACCCAGACAGTGACGAACCTACAAGCGCTGGCAGAGAAGACACCCAAACAGCCTATGGCAATGTGACCTCAAGATAGCAGAAGCCAGATGGCTCATAACCATCCTGGACGACCACAGCCGCTACGCAACAGGCTCAGAACTCTTCAAGCAAGGAACCACAGAGAATGTGATATGGCTGCTGGACCAAGCTATTCATGAGTACTCCAGACCGAGAGAGATCCTCACAGACCATGGTTCACAATTCTGGAGTGTACGCAGAGGAGAATCAAGCTTCCAAGTTTTCTGCGAAGCCAACTAGATAAAACACATCCTAGGCGGAATCGGCAAACCTCCAACCCTTGGCAAGATAGAACGATGGAACCGAACCTACGACCAGGAACACACCAAATTCCAGCATCACAGGAAATTCATCGAATACTACAACTATGAAAGGCCACACATGAGTCTAAACTATAAAACGCCAGCAGAAGTTTACTTTAACAATGTGCTAAAGGTTATGGTATAGCACAGGTCCTGCTTCGGGTCCTAAGTCTGGATTCCTCAAGCTCTGCAAGTCTCTTCGATATCACGGCGAGGGAGACTTTCTGCTGATCTATTGATATAGTCATTCTGGGTGAAAGGTAGCTGTTCTTGATTGAGCCGAAGCAACCAGGGTACTTTGCACTGTATCCTGATTCCCATCTCAGGTAGTTCTCGAGGCTGCGGTGTGCTCCGAACAGCAAAAGGTTGTACCGGCCCTCACTGATCCTGTATGATAGGGTGACGTGTGGGTCTGAGATTATGTCGCGTCTGAACTGTTCGTTGAACTTTCGCAGTTCTATCATTGAGAAGACCAAGAGAAAGTTGGGTGGTACGAAGAATGAGGGGAACCTGCAGACAGGCCTATCTATCACCTGCGCGTCGATTAGTCTCTGAATTCTATCGGCAACTGTTCGCCTGTGGACTCCAAGCTCTTTTGCGAGGAGGTTCTCGTTTACCGTTATGCCTTCACCGCTTGTCAAGCAACTTAGGATTTCTACGGTGAGCTCGTCGAGGGAACAGCCGTTTATCTCAGTCACAGCCTTCTCATGAAAGTCCCTCTCTATCAGTTGCGCCGGAGCGTTAGGTTGATACTTCTCTATGAGGGCGTTCGAGAGGTATATGGCTGTTGACGGTATCCTCTCCCCTCTGCCAGGTATCTTGCCGTCTTTAACTATCGACTCCCTCCAAGTGTGGTAGCTTCTAAGGTCACTGTGAAGTTCAAAAAGCATCATGTTGTACTCCCCCTCACGTACCCTGAATGCCGCAAAGACGTTTGGGTCGTCTCTGAGCCACCCTTGCACCCTCTCATCATCAGGTAGATCTGCGTATACGGCTACCATCAGTGCGAGTTCTTTGAATAGAGCAAGGAACGGGAAGACTGATCTATCGACCACTCCTTTATCGAGCAGTTCCCTGACTCTCACACGAATAGTATTCCGATGTCTCTTGAGGCGCTTCGCAAGCTGGCTCAGGTTCATGCTTAGCCCCCGACCAGCACAGACGCGGCTTAACAACTGTAAGTTCAACACATCATGTAGCATTGTTGATAGATTGGCACCTGGATTTTTGTTCGTCCTGCTCCTTTTTCTCAATGCCATTGTTCTTCCTGACACAAATTGGTCAGCAATAGCATAATTCTGATATATATTCGTGTTCTCCAGACGTATCGGGCGAAGCATTCAGCAAGCCTTCGCCAGGATCATCCCTTCACGAAGAACAGTCTGGAAGAAACTCGTTTTGAAGAAGATCTATGTAATACAGGACCACTGTATCACCCAACATTCCGAGACAAAGGACATAGTGAAGACGCATAGAAGAGAGACCCCGTAGCCGAGCCGCATGAGGGTCCAGGAGGAAGGCCCGGTATCATTTGCAGTACCATGCCG
>JAGTQV010000030.1:15842-16518 GCA_018397035.1 Candidatus Bathyarchaeota archaeon
TATGCGTCCACTCCTGCCTCACAGGTGCCATTGAGCAGAGACCCAGTCTCAGGAGTTGTGAGGCATGATTATGAGAGGTGCATACGCTGAGGACCCGCATCATGGTCTGCCCATTCGAAGCGGTAGTCCCCAATGTCAAGGAGCGAAAAGTCTCGAAATGCGACCTCTGCGCCGGTCTGGGAGAGCCTGCATGCGTTCAGAACTGTCCAAATCGGGCTTTGGTACTGCAGGAGGTCTACCCTTGAGTTTCGAGTATGTCATCATCGGCGGGTCGGTGGGAGGAGTCGGAGCTGTTGAGGCGATACGAGGAATCGACAATACAGGAAGCCTCGCAGTCATGTCAGAAGAATCTTTTCCCCAATACTCCAAACCAATGATCTCTGAATATGTCAGCGAAAGGGTCAGGCTGGAAGGGATAGTCTACCGCCCAGTCAAGTTCTGGGAAGAGAACTAAGTCAACCTTCTCAGTGGCAGAAGGCGGTCATGGTAGACGTTCCAGCAAGGGAGGGAAATCTTGAAGACAACTCCAAAGTCTGCTTTGAGAAGCATCTTATCGAAACAGGCGGAAGACCCATAGTCCCAAAGATAGACGGGGTGGACAGAAGAGGGGTCTACACATTTACTAGCCTGATAGATGCCAGGCGTCTGATTGATGCGCTGACTGACGCAGGCCACA